>CAJAOB010000453.1 GCA_903941205.1 uncultured Burkholderiales bacterium
CCCCACCCCAGCCCTCCCCCAGAGGGGGAGGGAGAAAATCACTGCACCGGCCTTGGTAGCGCCGACTGTCTCAGGTTCGGCGATCTACCCGGCAAGACGATCTCTGCCAGGCGTCTTTCCCACACCAGACCATCCCGGTTTAGCTCCTTCCCCCTCTGGGGGAAGGCTGGGATGGGGGCTCCCCGCCACCGCCGTCATTCCTGCCAAACCTGCACTGAACCCGATCAGGGGCAAAAACTCATCGCATGGGCGGGCGGATCCTGTATCAACGTGTGCGGCAGGTACGTCAAGCAACGGCCTTGGCAGCCGGTGGATTGGGCCAACCCGCAGAAAGAACCGCTGAAGCTCCGCAACACCACCAGCTCCAAAACCACGCCACGCCCCACGACAAGCAGCCAAGCGCAGCCGTTAACGGCAAACGGCGGCGGGTAAAATCTGGGGAGTTACCAACCGGTTACCAAACCCTCAACACACCCCAAGGGACTTACTTCATGGCTCTCGTTTCCATGCGCGAACTGCTCGACCACGCCGCAGAAAACACCTACGGCATTCCGGCTTTCAACGTCAACAACCTCGAGCAGGTTCAGGCGGTGATGGAGGCGGCGCATGAAACTGGCGCGCCAGTGATCTTGCAAGCCAGCGCTGGGGCGCGCAAGTACGCGGGTGAATCCTTTATCAAGCATTTGATTCAGGCCGCCGTGGAAGCCTATCCCCATATTCCGCTGGTCATGCACCAGGACCACGGGCAGAACCCCGGCGTTTGCCAGGGCGCGATGAACCTGGGTTTCAGCTCCGTGATGATGGACGGCAGCCTGGAAGCCGACGGCAAGACCATTGCCAGCTATGACTACAACGTCGAGGTCACGCGGCAGGTGGTCGACATGGCGCACAAGCTGGGGGTCACTGTCGAAGGCGAACTCGGCTGCCTGGGTTCGCTCGAAACCATGCAGGGCGACAAGGAAGACGGCCACGGCACTGACGCCGTGATGACGCGCGAGCAGCTGCTGACCGACCCCGAGCAAGCCGCCGACTTCGTCAAGCGCACCCAGCTCGACGCACTGGCGATTGCGATTGGCACCAGCCACGGCGCCTACAAGTTCACGCGCAAGCCCACAGGCGACATCCTGGCGATTGAGCGCATCATGGAAATCAACCGCCGCATTCCCAATACCCATCTGGTGATGCACGGCTCGTCGAGCGTGCCGCAGGAGCTGCTGGCCATCATTCGCCAGTACGGCGGCAACATGAAGGAAACCTACGGCGTGCCGGTCGAGGAAATCCAGAAGGCCATCAAGTTCGGCGTACGCAAGATCAACATCGACACCGACATCCGGTTGGCCATGACCGGCGCGGTGCGCAAGTTTTTGGCCGAAAATCCGGAAAAGTTTGACGCCCGCGAATGGCTCAAGCCGGCGCGCGAAGCCGCCAAGGCGATTTGCAAGCAGCGCTACATCGAGTTCGGCTGCGAAGGTCAGGCCAGCAAGATCAAGGGCGACAGCCTGTCGGTGGTCGCCGCCAAATACGCCCGGGGCGAATTGGCGCAAGTCGTTCACTGATCACGTTTAGGCCGTACCCGCCACGGCGGACGACCCGCAAGCACCGGTCAAGCCAAAGCAGCGTGGGTCTTGCATACAACGATCGGCCTGCGCCAGCGCCGCTGCCTTCAGCCCGGCGATGGAAAGCGCCGCCCGAGCAAGGTGCGGCATGGAAGGCGCCAGCCCTTAAGCCACGGACAATCCACTTGCATGGCCCTATTCACAATCCCCGAACAACTCTTTGACTGGCGGGCACCGCTGTCCGACCAAAACTTGCGGGCGTGTAGCAGCGCAGCAGTTTTCAAGCGCGCCGAAATTTATGCCGCTACTGGCGCGGTGCAGCCCACGCATTTGAGCTTTTTGGAAGACAACGCTGTGATCTGCTTTGAAGCCAGCGTCGTGGGCACGCAGCGCTACAAGACCCAAGTCGAGGTCCGGGAAGACCTGTTTATCGAAGGCGAGTGCGACTGCCCGAACGCCAGCGACGGTTATTTTTGCAAGCATCAGGTGGCGCTGACGCTGGTGCTGCGGGGCCTGCTCGGCGGCGATACAGCTGACGCTGCTGCGCAGACCGAAAAGAAGCTCGCCGCCGCGGCCAAGCGCGCCCAGACGCAGTCCCGCCATGGGGCCGATTTGCTGGCGTTCTTGCAAAGTCAGAGCGCCGAGGTGCTGGCCCAGCGCCTGTGGCAGTGGGCTGAGCAGGATCGCGGGCTCAAAACCGAGCTCAAAGCCTGGGCCGCGCAGGCAGCGGCGGGGTCCAAGCCCAAGGCCCTGAATACGGCGATTTCGGAGCTGCTTAAAAACAGCAAGTCCTTCCTGGGCCGGCGCGATGCGTCGCTGTACGCGCAGCGCGCCGCCAAGGTGCTCGACATGCTGCGCCCGTGGCTGGCGCAAGATCCCGCGGCTTTGCAGGCCTTGTGTGAACATGCCCTCAAACGCCTGTTCAAGGTAGCTGAAGTCGCCGACGACTCCAATGGCAGCATCGGCGATCTGATGCAGGATCTGTTTGCGCTCTTGATTCAGGCGCTGGCGGCGGCACCACCCGAGGCCAAGTGGTTCGATCGCTGGGAGGCGCTTTGCGAGGCGGACCCCTGGGGGCTGGCCGACGAGACGGCGCTCATGCGGGCAGCCGGGTCTGCGGTTCAGGCGCGCTGGCTGCAATGCACACGGCAGCGCTGGCTCGACTGGCTTGAAAAGCAGCCGGCCTCACCGAAGCCGGGCCGTGACGGCCTGCGCGACATGCTGACCGGAGACGCCGCCGCTTACCAGCGATGGCGCGAGCGTCGGTCCTTGCGACAGCGCTACCTCGCGGCACTGGCCTTTCAGCAGGACCCGCAGGCCTTGCTCGAAGCCATGCGCAGCAGCGCCGAGGAGGCGCAGGAATACAGCGAGCTGGTGGCCTGCTGCGAAAAGCTCAGCAAATTCAGGGAGGCATTACAGGCCGCCCAGGCGGCGGTGAAACAGTTTCCGGACGAGCGCGTTTGCAAGGACGACTTGCTGCGCTGCTACGAGCGCGACGGCTGGGACGAAGAGGCCCTGGCGCTGCGGCGTGAAAGACTCGAAGACCGACCGAGCGCCGCGAACTACGCCGAGTTGCTGGAAGCCGCCGTGCGCGCCGGTCGGCCGCTCGAAAGCTACCGTGCCGAGTTGTTCGACTGGGCCAAGGCGAGGGAGGAAGCTGCGCCGCCGGGTCTGGCCTTGGCATCCCCCTTGAAAGCCCCCGGCCCGGTGGGTCGCTTGGTTTCCACCCGTATCGAATGGTTGCTCAGCGAGCAGCGGCACAGCGAAGCCCTGGCCCTGGTGCAAGCGCCCAACCGCTGCGACATCGCGCTGCTGCAAGCGCTGGCCTTGCAATTGCCGGCGCCGCTGCACCCGGACGCCGTGCGACTGCTGCTGCGGGTGTTTGAAACAGTGATGCCCCGCGAACAGACGCCCTACCGAGAGTCGCTGCGGCTGGCCCATGCGGCCTTGCAGCGCATGCCCCGGCTGCAAGCGCTGCAGTGGCTGGCATACTTGAAGGCTACCTACAAAGCCAGGCGCAATTTCATCGCCGGGCTGCCAGCCTCCATCGAACCATGACCCAAGCGCTTCACACCTCCACACTGACCTCGCTGCCGCTGCTGGCTAGAGGCAAGGTGCGCGACAACTACGCCGTCGGCCAAGACCGGCTGCTGATGGTGGCCAGCGACCGGCTCAGCGCCTTTGACGTGATCCTGGGCGAGCCGATTCCGGGCAAGGGCGCGCTACTCACGCAGATGGCGTTGTTCTGGTTTGGCAAGCTCGGCCACATTTGCCCGAACCACCTGACTGGCGAGGCGCCCGAGAGCGTGGTCACGCCGGCCGAGTTGCCGCAGGTCACCGGTCGCTCGATGCTGGTCAAACGCCTCAAGCCGATCCCGGTCGAGGCGGTGGTGCGCGGCTACCTGGCCGGCAGCGGCTGGCAGGAATACCAGGCCACGCAGTCCGTCTGCGGCGTGCCCTTGCCGGCCGGCCTGAAAAACGCCAGCAAGCTGCCCGAGCCGATCTTCACGCCCGCAGCCAAGGCCGAGGCGGGCGAGCATGACGAGAACATCAGCTACGAGCAGGTCGAGAAAATCGTCGGCCCCGCGCTCGCCGCGCAAATCAAAAAGATCAGCATCGAGATCTACCAGACCGCGGCCGCTTTCGCGCTGACCAAGGGCATCATCATTGCCGACACCAAGTTCGAGTTTGGCCTGGACGAGCAAGGCACGCTGACGCTGATGGACGAGGTGCTCACGCCGGATTCCTCGCGCTACTGGCCGATTGAAGGCTACGAGCAGGCTTTCACCGAAGGCAAGAACCCGCCCAGCTACGACAAGCAGTTTGTACGCGACTGGCTCGAAGCCTTTCGAATCAACGGCAAGCCCTGGGACAAGACACCGCCGGCGCCGCCGCTGCCGCCGGACGTGGCGCTGAAGACGGCAGAGAAATACGAGGAAGCGCTGGCCCGTTTGATGGGTTGAAAACCCTGCCAGGCGGCCATGAAAAAAGCCCGCTGAGTTTGCACTCCGCGGGCTTTTTGGTTTGTCAGGGCTGTTTCAAGCCCTGCGCAAACTTCAGGCGGTCCGATCAGAAGGTGTAGATCGCACCAATGGCGTAAGCAGTTTTCGTGTCTTTGCCAGTTTCTTTCTTGGTACCGTAGTCGGCGTAAGCGTAGGTGTTCTTCAGCACTTCCTTGTTCACGAAGAACTCGGTGCCTTTGGCGCTGGTGTCGCTGTTCTTGGCGTACTGCATGCCGACGGTGAAACCAGCCACAGGGGCCGTGACGCCGAAGATCGTGCCTTTGGCGTCCTTGGTGGGCGAATAGGACACGGCGAGCTTGGCCACGCCGAAATCGTAGGAACCGGCAACCATGGACGAGTTGTTGCCGCCTTCGACGCGGCTGGCTTCGCTCGCTGCTGCCAGAGCCAAAGGACCGGCCGCGTATGTCACGCCAAGCGCGGCTGCGGCCTTGCTGTCTGCAACAGTGGTGTCGATGGTTGCGTAGCCGACTTGCGCCGTGATGCCATTGAGGGTAGGGGCGATGTACTGGATCTGGCGCGAGTAACGGCCCTTGCCCAGGATGCCGCCAGCGATGCCGGCGTTGCAGCTGGCGCAAGCCGCGTTGGAAGCACCGTTCAGGTCAAAGCCGATAGCGGACTGGAACACCACGCTGTCCTGGCGGCCGACGCGGACTTCACCAAAACTACCCGACAAGCCGGCCCAGGCGGCGCGGCTGAAGAATGGGGTGTCCGGCGCCGTGCCGACTTTGCCATCCATGGAGATGCCCGCGGTCTCGAGCTTGAAGTTGGCCTTGAAGCCGGAACCCACGTCGGTGCTGCCCTTGATGCCGACCCGGGTGGCGGAATTGCCTTGCGAGCTGTCGTCGTCACCACCGGAATGCAAGGTGGCCTTGGTGTCGCCCAGGGCTTCATTCTTGCCGTAGCTCAGGTCAACCAGGCCATAAATCGTGACTTGGGCTTGCGCAGCGCCAGCCAGGGCCAGCAAGGCAGCAGCGGGGATCAGTTTCTTCAGCATCATGCGTTTCTTTCAAAGAAGGTTGAGGGATTACCCGTAGCAGCTCGAAGCAAAAACCCTGCCAGCTCCGCTTTCAAGGGCAAATACTGAAAAGACACCGAAGGGGAGCGTTTCGCCCCATCGCGGTGCCTTGGCTGCCATTTCCAAAGTTGAAAAAGCCGCCTGCGTTTGACACTCGTTCAAAAAACAGACGGCTTGGGCGCACGACCCGCGCTGTGGCGGCTGGGCGCGGGAAGATCGCGAAAAGATCGCGAAAAGATCGCCGGAAAAGCGGCGTTCAGTTCAGCATCATGCTGAGCTTGCGGCGGTAGCTCGATACCAGCGCGGCTTGCGGGTCTTCTTGCACCGCGGCCTTGCCGACCAGCTCGATACCGGCCGCCGTCTTGCCGGTGGCGCTGGGCGCCGCCTTGGGGCGTGGCGGCGTCAGCAACTCGAGAATCGCGACAAAGGTCTTGCGCGGGGTTTCCTTGTCCCAGAGCTTGTCGCGCATGATGATTTCGAGCAGTTCATCCATGGCGGCGGTCCATTCGCCTTCGCTCATGAGCACGCGGGCTTTGGCCAGGCGGGTTTCAAAGTCGCGCTTGTTTTGCGCAATCAGCTCGTCAAACTGCTCGTAAGCCCATTGGCCGCGCGGGTCGGTGCTGACGAACTCGAGCGCGGCCAGCCATTGCCTGAGCGCCTCGAAACGCAGTTGCAGGGGAATCTGCACCAGCGCCGGCGCCAGCGCACTCTGGGCGGGGGCCAGCTGGCCGGTGCCGAGGAGCAGCTTGACGTAGTCAAAGCGCGCGTCGTCGTTGGCCGGGTCCATGGCCAGCGCTTCGGCGAGCTTGTCTTGCGCGCTTTGCACGTCGCCGCTGGCCAGCAAGGCCTGCGCCTGCTCGGCCTCGGTCTGCGCAGTCAGCTCGTCAGCGCCGGGCACGTGCTTGTCGAGAAACTCCTTGATCTTGCCCTCGGGCAAGGCGCCGGTGAAACCGTCCACCGGACGACCGCCCATCAGCAAGATGCAGGTCGGAATGCTTTTGATGCCAAAGGCAGCGCTGAGTTGCTGCTCCTGGTCGGAATCAATCTTGACCAGCTTGAAGCGGCCTTCGTATGCAATCTCGACCTTCTCCAGAATCGGGCCGAGCGACTTGCAGGGGCCGCACCAGGGCGCCCAGAAATCAATCAGGACCGGGACCGTCATGGAAGCGGCGATGACTTCCTGTTCAAAATTCGCGAGCGTGACGTCAATCATTGAAAAAATACCGTTCAGGGGGTGGTGAATGCCGCAGGGCACGAAAGACAAAACGATAGCATGCCGGCGCGCCGCATAAAATCGCGGCTTTTCCCCTGACCGCTGCGACCGGCTTGCGCGATGCCCGCGGCTGCGCAGGGGCCGGCCCTTGAAGGCTCGCATGACTTCCTCACCCCCGCCACCCTCCCCCCAGCCGCTTGCGGCCCACACCGCTGCGCCCGGCGCACCCGTCCTGGTGGGCGTGGTGATGGGTTCGAGCAGCGACTGGGAGACCATGCAGCACGCGGTGCAGGTGCTGCAACAGTTTGGCGTGGCCTACGAGGCGCGCGTGGTTTCGGCCCACCGCATGCCCGACGACATGTTTGCCTATGCCGAAGCCGCCGCCGGGCGCGGCCTGCAGGCCATCATTGCCGGGGCCGGCGGCGCGGCGCATTTGCCGGGCATGCTGGCCGCCAAGACCTGCATCCCGGTGCTGGGCGTGCCGGTCGCCAGCAAACATTTGCAAGGGGTCGATTCGCTGCACAGCATCGTGCAAATGCCCAAGGGCATTCCGGTGGCGACTTTTGCGATTGGCCAGGCCGGCGCAGCCAATGCGGCGCTTTTTGCGGTGGCCCAGCTGGCACTGCATGACGCGGGACTGGCCGCCAGCTTGCAGCGCTTTCGCGCCGGGCAGACGGCCGCAGCCACCGCCATGACACTGCCGCCGCTATGAGCATGAACCTGCCCGTGCCGCCGATTCTTCCGGGTGCCACGCTGGGCGTGATGGGGGGCGGCCAGCTGGGCCGCATGTTTGTGCATGCCGCGCAGCGCCTGGGCTACTTCACGGCCGTGCTCGACCCCGACGCCCAAAGCCCCGCCGGGCGGGTCAGCCACCACCATATCCAGACCGGCTACAGCGACGAAGCCGGCCTGGCGCAGCTGGCCCGCCTGTGCGCGGCCGTGACCACCGAATTTGAAAACGTGCCAGCCCAGGCGCTGCAAACCCTGGCAGCGCAGCGGCCGGTCGCGCCGGGCGCGGCGGCCGTCGCCATCGCGCAAAACCGGATCGAGGAAAAAGCCCATTTCAGCGCCTGCGCCGCCAGCTCTGGCGTGCCTTGCGCGCCGCATGCCGTGCTGGAAACCGCCGAGCAGCTGCGCGCCGTGCCGACCGAGCTCCTGCCCGGCATCCTGAAAACCGCGCGCATGGGCTATGACGGCAAAGGCCAGCTGCGCGTGCGCACGGCCGCCGAGCTCGCCGCCGCCTGGGACCAGCTCAAGAACGTGCCCTGCGTGCTCGAAAAAATGCTGCCGCTCAAGGCAGAGTTGTCGGTGCTGGTGGCGCGCGGCCGGGACGGCCAGACAGTGAGTTTTGCGCCGCAGCGCAATGTGCATGTGGACGGCATCCTGGCCGTGACGCAGGCCTGGGAAGGCTGCCTGCCCGCCGACCTGGCAGCGCGTGCGCGTGCGGCCACCGAGGCGATTGCCGCGCAAATTGGCTATGTCGGCCTGCTGTGCGTGGAGTTTTTTGTGGTGGCCGGGGCAGAGGGCGCCGACACGCTGGTCGTCAACGAGATGGCGCCACGGCCGCACAACAGCGGCCATTACACGATGGACGCCTGCGATTTTTCGCAGTTTGACTTGCAGGTGCATGCGCTCGCCGGACTGCCGCTGCCCGCTCCGCGCCAGCATTCGCCGGCGATCATGCTCAATTTGCTGGGCGACATCTGGTTTGACGCCGCCGGCCAGCAGCGCGAGCCCGACTGGCCGGCCGTGCTGGCCCTGCCGGG
>CAJAOB010000454.1 GCA_903941205.1 uncultured Burkholderiales bacterium
CACAAGCAGGCACACAAGCAGGCACACAAGCAGGCACACAAGCAGACACAGGACCGCAAGCAGAACCGGGCGATGCCGGTCAGCAAGCCGCCAGCAAGCCCCATCGCAAGCGCAATCGCCCAAGCAATCCGCCAGACATTCAGCGACCCACCAGCAAGCCCATGAACCAAGACAAGTGCATGCCTCCGACTGACACGCAACAAGGCACCCTGAAGCCTGGCCTGCTGCTGGCACCAAGGCTTGAAGGGACAGCGCGGCCGCCGCTGAAAGTGCTGGTGCTGGGCGGCTCAGGCTTTCTGGGCCAGCGCTTGCTGCATGCCCTGGCCGACTGCCCCGGCGTGGAGGCGCTGGGTGCCTCGCGGCGCGCCTCGGTCGGGCCGATCCGGACAGCCGGGGTGGCCGGGAAGGCAGAGTCACGTGCCAGCACGCGCTGGCGAGAACTTGACAGCTGCGACCTGCCCTCGGTGCGGGCCGCGTTGACCGGAATGGACGCAGTGGTGAACTGCGTCGCCGGCAGCGCCACGGCGATTGCCGAGGGCGCGCGCGTGCTGGTGCAGGCGGCGCTGCAAGCGGGCCGGCCGCGCATCGTGCATCTGAGCAGCCAGGCGGTCTATGGCGCGGCCGAAGGCTGGGTGCGGGCAAACGCGGTGCCGGACCCGGACCCGGGTCTGGGCTGGTATGGCCGGGCCAAGTGCCAGGCCGAAGCCCAGCTACGCCGCTACGCCGGCGAAGGCGGGCAAAGCATGATCTTGCGACCGGGCTGCATTCATGGCCCGGGCAGTCAGCTGTGGGTCGGGCGCATTGGTCGCTGGCTGCAAGCCGGCCGGCTTGGCGATCTGGGTGCGGCGGGTGACGGCTGGTCCAACCTGGTGCATGTGGACGACGTGGTGTCAGCCTTGATGGCCGCACTCTGGCGGCCCCTGGTGCCGGGCGAGCAGCCGGTGTGGAACCTGGCGGCGCCCGACAGCCCGCGCTGGAACCAGTATTTCGTCGATCTGGCGCTGGCGCTGGACGCCACGCCGGTGCGGCGGCTGGGTCGGCAGCTGCGGCTGGACGCCTGGCTGGCCGGCCCGCCTCTCAAGCTGGCCGAGATCGCGCTGCAAAAAATCGCCAGCCGCACGGCGTCAGACCTGCACCTGACGGGCCGGTTGCCAGAGGCTATTCCCCCAGGCCTGCTGCGCTTGTGGCGGCAAGAACTGCGACTGGACAGCCGCGCCGCAACGCAACTGGGCTTGCGATTCATGCCCTACGAGGCCAGCCTGACCGCCAGCGCGCAATGGTTTGCAGCGCAGGCACAGCAACAGCAAAACCAGGAGCGGCAGCACGATCAGGAGAAAGTGCACACGCTGCTGGAGGCCGCGCGGGCTGCGCCACGCTTCAGAGCGGACGCGCCGCCTTCAGGCACAGGGCCCGCACCAGAAAAAGCGGGTTACCCATGACATAGCGGGCAAAAAGCCGGCGCGGCTCGCGCAGCAGGCGAAACAGCCATTCGATGCCGCTGCGGCGCATCCAGTGCGGCGCGCGTGGTGTTCTGCCACCCAGAAAGTCAATGATGGCGCCGCCGCAGACGATCAGGCAAGGATGGGTGACGGCTTCACGCAAGGCTGCGGCCACGGCTTCTTGCCGGGGCATGCCCATGCCCAGCACCACCAGTGCGCTGCGCTGGGCGCACACCAACGCCACGTACTCGTCAAGCGCCATGAAGCCGTGCGCGCAGACCAGCGCACTGTCTTGCGCCAGGCTGTGGCGGACCACACTCGCTGCTTGTTCCAGGTAGGGCTCGCGGGTTCCCAGCAAGGCGATGGCGCGGCCGTTGAAGCTGCGGATCAGGCGCGGTATGAAGTCGGTGCCGTTGAGGTTGCGCCCCGGCGCCATCTGCAGCAGCTTGAAGAGCACGCTCACGCCCGAGCCATCGCGCAACAAGGTGTCGGCGCCGCTGAGCGCAGAAAAAAACTCAGCCGGCAGCGCACCCGGGCCGACCACTGAATTGAGGGCGTGTGCATTGACAAAAGCCAGCACCCGCGGCCGCTCGGGCTGGCTCAGGCGATACAAGAGCGCGTCTTCGTCGGCCGGGCCGGGCACGCGCTCGACTTGCCGCAGCAGCCGCAACCAGCGCTGGCGCCAGTCGGACTCGCTCCGAGTTGGGCTGCCCATCACGAAGCAGCCGCCTTGCGGGTCTTGCGGCGCTCGCTGGGTTTGTTGTTCTCGTTGGCCGCATTGACCGCATTGGCCTCATGGGCCGCGTTGACAGGCCTGCTTTCGCTGCTCTGGCGCCCGCCGGACTCTGCCCCGCGCTGACGGTCCAGCCAGCGGTAGGTCCCGGTCAGCAGCAGCGCGCCAAGCAAACCGCCGGCCGCATCTGCGGCAAAGTCGTCCAGGCCGGCGTCGCGGCCCGGCAGCCACAACTGATGCAATTCATCCATGGCGCCCACCGCCAGCGCGCCGCCAAGCACCACGGCCGGCACGCGCCAGCCTCGTGCGCCAGAGGCCAGACCGAAGGCGACGCCCATCACGGCAAAAGTGAGCACATGCGCGAGCTTGTCCCAAGGCGGCTTGAACAAGCCGACCGCGATCGGCGCCGCACCACCAAAAAAAAGGCCGGCCGTGAGCAGGAACACGCACAGTGCCGCCACCAAGCGCAAAACGGTCGATGGCCCGCCCGGGCGGGGCGAGGGTTCGGCAGACGCCATCGGCTCAGGCCGCGTTCAGCACGGAGCCGAGCACGTTCACGCCGTGCCCGCGCAAGCCCTGCGTGAGCTCGGCCAGTTGCGGCAGCGAGCTGCTGTCCTGACGCGCTACCACCAAGGCGGCGCCGGCGCGCGCCGCCACGGTCTGCGCATCGGCATAGCCGGACGCGGCTGGGGTGTCGATGATGATGATTTCAAAGTCATCGCCGAACGAGCGCAGCAAGGAAGGAAATGTGCGCCGACCCAACAGCTCCTGGGGATTGGGCGGCACCACACCGGCCGGCAAGACCGACAAATCGCGCAGCGCGGCGATCCCTACCAGGGCTTCGGCCCCCGCCCGACCGACCAGCATTTCCGACAAGCCGGCGGGCTGGCCCAGATTGAAGAGCTGCTGCTGGCGCGGCGTGCGCAAGTCGGCGTCGACCAGCAAGGTGCGCGCGCCCAGCTGCGAGAAAACAATGGCCAGATTGGCGGCCAGGTAGCTGCGGCCCTCGCCGGCACCGGCGCTGACGATGGCCAGGCCCTTGCGCTCGGGCACGGTGTCAAACCAGCGCAGCATGAGCTGGCTGCGCAAGGCGCGCAAGTCCTCGACCGCAGGGCTGTCGGGCTGGTAGGCGGCCACCAGCTCGCGGCTCAGGCTGCTGTCGCGCGGCAGATAGGGGTAATCAAACTGCACCGACAGGGCATAGCGCACATCGTCGGGCGTCATCAGGCCCAGGGTCTGGCCGACTTCGCCAAAGCGCGTGCCACTGACCAGCTGCAAGTCGAGGATGCGCTCAACATCGGCCGGCGTGAGCCGCCCTGCATCGACCAGAATCCCCCCGAAGGCGCTGACCGAACTGCCGGTGGACCGGCTGGGCACGCTCAGCGGCACCGAGCGGATGCCATGAGGTTGGCGGACGTTCATGCTGGGTTTCCTTTGTTCAATGAGCCGCCATAACCCAGTGTCAGCCGCGCCGGCCCGGACAGGCGCGCAGCCATGCCGCGTGTCTTGGGCAGGGCCGACGAGCTGACCCGGCCCAGCACCGGCAAGCCCAGCGATTGCGTCAGGTCTTCGCTGGATCGCACCCGGCGGTTGGCCAGTTCCAGCAAGAGCGCGCAAGCCACACCCAGCAAGGTGCCGACAAAGGCGGCCATCGCCAGGTTCAAGGTGGTCTTGGGGCTGGAGGGCCTCAGCGGCGCGACGGCGCTGTTCAGGCGCACCACGTTGGTCTGGTTGCTCAGGCTTTGCAGCCGTGTTTGCGAGGCGTTTTTGCTGACTTCCTCGTAGGCGCGCTGGGCGGCCTCGACGTCGCGCCGGTAGACGTTGAGCTCGTCGCGCTGCTTGTTGAGCAGCAAGACCCGCGACTTTTGCGCCAGCACCGCGCCTTGCAGTTCGCGTTCACGGTCCTTGCCAACCCGGAAGGCGGTGTCTATGGAAGCGCTGATCTGGCGGGTTTCGCCGGCCAGCCGCACGCGCAGTGCCGCCAGCTCCGACTGCATGCTCTGCATCTGCGGGTGATTCGGCCCGAGCTTGACGCCGGTTTCCTGCACTTTGGCTTCGAGCCGGCCAATGTCAGCCTTCAGACCGTTGATGAGCGAACTCTGCATGACTTCAGCCAGGTTGTCGCCGCGCACGCTGCGCTTGCTCTGGCTGTCGGTGGTGGCGCCCTGCACTTCGGTCAGCTGCGAGGAAATCGCGCCGAGCTTGGCGGTTTCAAAGTCCAGCCGCTCGTCGCTGGTGATGATGCCGGCTTTTTGCTGGAAGTTCGACAAACGCGCCTGGGCTTCCTCGAGCTTGGCGCGCGAGTCCCGGGCCTGCTGCTCGAACCACTCGGCATAGATGCGCGCCGGCTCGGTCTTCAGCGCCAGATGGGTGTCCAGGTAAGCCTGCGCAAAGGCGTTGGCAACGCGCGCCGCGCCTTCTGCGTCGCCGCCCTTGTAGGTGATGTTGATCACATTGCTCTCGCGTGCCGGCCGCACGTCAAGCCCCGCTTGCAGCCGCCCCGCCAGCCACACCGGCAGCGAGCCGCGGCCTTGCGTGGCCTGCATCCAGCGCTCGCGCTGCACGGGGTCTTCGTCAAGCTTGAGCATGCTCACCACGCGCTCGGCGACCTGCTCGCCACCAATGATGTCGACCTGCGTGGCCATGTAGCTGGGCGCCACCAGACCGGCCAGATTGCCGCCGGCGACCGGGTCGGGCGAGCGCAGGTCCACCAGCACCGCCGTCTGGGCGGTGTATTGGCGCGGCAAGGCCAGGCTCACGGAAACAGCCAGCAGCAGCGTGAGCGCCGCCACCAGCAAGGCGAGCCGGTAGCGGGCCCGCAGGATCAGAAGAAATTGGTGGAGTGACATGGCCCGGCCTCACAAGGATGGAATTCAACGGGGAATTTAAAAAATGCTTTCGCGCACGTAGATCACGTCTTCGGCACGCACCAGGTCGCTGAGTTCGGGGTCGGTTTCCACCACCTTGCCCGCCGCGTCGCGCCGGTGCAGCTTGAGCCGGTTCTGGCTGCCGCGCGCGGTCGGCCCGCCGCCTTGGGCCAGGGCCTGCATCACGGTCATGCCGCGCTCGATGCGGTAAGGCCCCGGTCGCTGGGCCTGGCCGTAGATGTAGAACACCGGGGCCTTGTTGACGAACAGCGTGTCGCCACCGGCCAGCACCACGTCTTCGTCCTGCTTCTGGTTGAGAAACAGGCCCGGAATGTCGATCACCCGGCGAAAGGGCTGGCCCTGGCGCTGGCCGGTGAGGATCAGCACGTCGTCACCGCCCGGCGTGACGCCACCGGCTGCGGCCAGCATGTCGCTGACGCGGGTGTTGGAGGTCTCCAGTGCAAAGCGCCCCGGTCGGTTGACCTGGCCGAGCACCGCCACCTGGTTGCCGCGCACTTGCCGCAAGACAATGTTGACCTGCGGCGCGCGCACAAAGCCGCCCGCTCGCAAGGCGTCGGCAATCTTCTTTTCAGCCTCGGCAATGCTCAGTCCGCCCAATTGCACGCTGCCAATCAGCGGGTAGCCGATGACGCCACTTTCAGACACCCGCGCCTCGACCGCGAGGTCAGGGTTCTGGAACACCTGCACGCCAATGGTGTCGCCCGAGCCGAGACGGTAGTCCTGCCGGGCCGGATCGGCCGGGTTGCCCGGGTCTGGTTTGAGCAGACCCGGCTGGACGGGCGCCCCTGCGGCGAGCGCTGTGGCCGGGTTTGTGGCGGGCGCCGGCGTCTGCGCTTGCGCCGCCAGACTGGCGAGCAGACAGGCGGCCAGCAACGCCTTGCGAATCGATGTTTTCATCTCGAGACCTCCTGCAAAAAAATGGGGCTTGTCACCGTCGAACCTTCCAAGGAAGGCCAGGGCACCGGACGCCGGGCCTCTGGCACCGAACTGCGCTGGTCCGACTAAAAACTCAGCAGCGCCGAGACACTCGCCACTTTGGCCAGATAGTCATAGCCGGCGGTGTTGGACTCCCGCTTGTCCTGCTGGAAAGACGCGACCAGCCGCAACAGGCGAAGCGGCTCCCACTCCACGCTCACGGCGGTCAGCGTGGTGGTGTCGCGCCGACCCACGGGCAGCGGCGCTATGCCTCCTTTGTAGCGCCGCTCGCTCTGGTCCAGACGCAGGCGGACAGCGGTTTTTTCAGTAGGTTTCCAGACCGGGCTGACGTACAAACGCTCGCCTTCGTAGTAGCTCGCCGTGCTGGTCTGGTAGCTGCCGAGCTCGCGCAAGACGCCGGCCTCGATGCGGGTCTTGCCCGTCAGGGCCCAGCGGCCGCTGACCTCGCCGACCAGGCCGGAGAAATCGCGCGCCTCAAAGCCGTCATGGCGTCTGTCCAGATGGGCCAGCCGGCCGCGCACGGAGCTGCCGGCCACGGGCAGCATCTCGAAGCTCAGCTCATGCTCACGGTCAGAAAATTCATTGGGTGCCAGCAGCGTTGGCAAGCGCCCGCTGTAGTCGCCCGAAGCCGCCTTGTAGCGGTAGGCCGCCGAGTTGCCCGAGGGCCAGACGTAGCGCGCACCCAGCTCGCCGCCGGTGGCGGTGGCGTCGGCCTCATAGGTCTGCGGCAGGCTGTTCTTGAGGCGGCGTTCAAACACACCGGCCAGCGCGCGCCAGGCTGCGCCGATCTCGTACTCGGCCTCGAAAAGCGCGCGGCGCTCGGTGCGCCGGTTGACTTCGCTGCTGCTCTGCACGTCTATGGTGTTGTCCACAAACTCGCGCTGGTCGGCGCTGAGGCTGCCGTGAAAACGCGGCGTCAGGCTCCAGCGCCAGGCGGCAGCGTAGTTAAGCGCGGTGAAGTCAAGCGCGGAAAAGTTCTGGTAGCGATAGGCTTGGGCGTTGATGTCCAGCTCGAGCCGCTGCAAGCTGTAGCTCTGGTCCAGCTTCACGCCCAGCGTGGTCACGCCATAGGTATCAGCGCGTTTGGACGAACCGGTCAGTGGCGTGGCGTCGGCGCTGTCGGAGAGCCGGTAGATGTTGCTGTCATGCTCGATGCGCTGGCCGACCCGAAACTCCAGCGTCGGCGGACGGTCCTCGGCTTGACTCAGCGGTATGGGCGGCGGCAGCGACTCCAGCACCTGCGCCCGCGAAGGACCGGCGCCCAGGCACAGCAGGGCCGCAGCGCCCAGCCACCAGGCCGGGGGCGCACTGCGCGGAAAAATTCGCAGCAAGAGGGCTTGGCTGGGCGCTGAAAGCGGGGCGTACACAGGCGGGCGGTGGCTGGCTGGCATGGCTTGTTTCCTCTTGATGGTTCTTGTCGACTGACGCAGGCGGGCGGGATGAATTTGGCGGTGAATTTGGCGCGGAATATGGCCATGAACACGGCCATGAACACGGCCAACTTGCAGGCGATCTGAAGCGCCAGCTTGCGCGCCAGCCTCGCCGCTGACACAGCCCTTGTCACTGGCTGCGCCGCTTGCGCTGCGGCTCATCGCAGCAAGCTCGTTCATGTCCTGGGCGGCCATGGCCTTAATACGCCGCGCTGTCCTTGAAAACCAGCCGCACGGTTTTCAAGATGATGTAGAAGTCCAGCGGCAAGGACCAGTTGCGCAGGTAATCGAGGTCGTAGCTGATGCGCGCCTGCATCTTGTCGAGCGTGTCGGTCTCCCCGCGCTGGCCATTGACCTGCGCCCAGCCGGTGATGCCCGGCCGCACCTTGTGACGCACCATGTAGCCCTTGATCAGCGTGCGGTACAGCTCGTTGTGCGCCACGGCGTGCGGCCGCGGGCCGACCACGCTCATGCGGCCTTGCAGCACATTGATGAATTGCGGCAACTCGTCGAGCGAGGTGCGGCGCAGCACCGCGCCGAGCCGGGTGACGCGGGCGTCGTTCTTGCGCGCCTGCGTGACGGTGGCGCCGTCTTCAGTGACCGCCATCGAGCGAAATTTATAGACCACGATCTCTTCGCCGTCCAGCCCGTAGCGGCGCTGCCTGAAGATCACCGGGCCGGGCGAGTCGAGCTTGACCAGCAGCGCCACCAGCAGCAAGACCGGCGCGATCAGCAGCAAGATCAACAGGGCCAGCACGATGTCGCTGGCGCGCTTTAGAAAACCGTTGTAGCCGCGAAACGGCGTGTCGCAGACCGAGATCACGTTGACGCCACAGACCGAGTCGCTGCGGCCCTGGATCAGGTCGGTGACGAAC
>CAJAOB010000455.1 GCA_903941205.1 uncultured Burkholderiales bacterium
ACCACGCGCCCGCCCCGTAAGCGGCACTCGGCGATCGCCTGCCGGGTGGCGGCGGGCACCTCAAAGCGTTCGAAATGCATCACATGGTCGGCCAGGGTGTCGGTCTTGACGGGCTGAAAGGTGCCCGCGCCCACATGCAGCGTGACGCTGGCCTGCGCGACGCCGCGCGCGGCAAGGCGCGCCAGCATGGCTTCGTCAAAATGCAGCGCCGCCGTGGGCGCCGCCACCGCGCCCGGGTGTTTGGCAAAAACCGTCTGGTAACGCTGCGCATCATCGGCCGAGTCGGCATGGGTGATGTAGGGCGGCAGCGGCACATGGCCGTGCGCGGCCATCAGCGCGTAAGGGTCGGCGCTCAGGGCAAAGTGGTAAAGCGGTCCGTGCGCATTCGGCCAGCGCCCGAGCAGCGTGGCCGTGAAGCCGCCGTCCATTTGCAACACGGCGCCCGGCAGCGGCTTTTTGCTGACTTTCATGTGGGCGGCGACTTGAAAGCCGACTTCAGAGCCATCGCCTTCAAGCACCCGCTCGATCAGCAGCTCAAGCCGCCCGCCGCTGGTCTTGTGGCCATAAAGCCGCGCCTTGACGACCTGCGTGTCGTTGAAGACCAGCAGGTCGCCGGGGTTGAGCAGCTCGGGCAGTTCGGCAAAAAGCCGGTCCGCCAGCGGCACCTGCCGGCCGTCCAGCAGGCGCGAGCCGCTGCGCTCGGCTGCCGGATGCTGGGCGATCAGTTCTTCGGGCAGGTTGAAATCAAAATCAGCAAGCGTGAATTCGCGCGAAGGCGCAGGCGCAGGCAAAGAGGGGGAAGCGGCGGGCAGTGACATGCGCTTGAGGGCCGGACGGACCCGTTCCAAGTTGAAAGGGCCGCGATTTTGCCACGCCGCGGCGTTGGCAGGCAAAGGCACAATCGCCGAATGCCCGCCGACTCGCCTGCCGCACCAACCGACGCACCGCCAGTCCCGCCCGCCAAGCCGGCCGGGAAGTCGCATGCGCAAAAGCTGCTCGACAAGCTGGGGCTTTCACGTGACATCGACCTGGCGCTGCACCTGCCGCTGCGCTACGAGGACGAAACCCGCATCACCCGGCTGGCTGACGCGCGTGACGGCGACATGGTGCAAATCGAGGCTGAAGTCACGCATTGCGAAGTCACTTTCAAGCCGCGGCGTCAGCTGCGCGTGAAGGTCGACGACGGCAGCGACAGCTGCGTGCTGCGCTTCATCAACTTTTACCCTTCGCACCAGAAAACCCTGAGCGTGGGCGCCCGGGTGCGGGTGCGCGGCGAGCTGCGCGGCGGCTTCATCGGGCGCGAAATGGTGCATCCGGGCTTCAAGCTCGCGGGTGGCGAATTGCCCGGTGCCCTGACGCCCGTTTATCCCACTGTCGCCGGTTTGCCCCAGGCCTATTTGCGCAAGGCGGTTCCCAGCGGGCTGGCGCGGGCCGATCTGGCCGAAACCGTGACGCAGGAAGGCTTGAAGGCGCTGCCGCAAGCCCAGGCGGTTTGCAGCCTGCGCCAGTCCTTGCAGTTTTTGCACCATCCCACGCCCGACGTCTCGCTGGCCGCCCTGGAAGACCGCAGCCACCCGGCCTGGCAGCGGCTCAAAGCCGAGGAACTGCTGGCGCAGCAACTCTCGCAGCTCCAGGCGCGGCGCATCCGCGCGGCCATGCGCGCGCCGCCACTGGCACTGCCCGCTCCCGCTCCCGCGCCCGGGCCGCAAGGCAGCTTGCACGCGCAGTTGCTGGAGCGCCTGCCTTTTCGCCTGACGCCGGCGCAGCAGCGCGTCGGCCACGAAATTGACTCCGACCTGCAAAAAAACCTGCCCATGCACCGGCTGCTGCAAGGCGACGTGGGCTCGGGCAAGACCGTGGTGGCGGCGCTGGCGGCGGCCCGCTGCATGGACGCCGGCTGGCAATGCGCGCTGATGGCGCCGACCGAAATTCTGGCCGAGCAGCATTTTCGAAAGCTGATTGGCTGGCTCGAGCCGATGGGCATTCAGACCGCCTGGCTGACCGGCAGCCAGAAGGCCAAGGAGCGGCGCGAGGCGCTGGCAATGATTGAAAGCGGCGCGGCCGGCCTGGTGGTCGGCACGCATGCGGTGATCCAGGACAAGGTGAAGTTCAAAAACCTGGCGCTGGCCATCATTGACGAGCAGCACCGCTTTGGCGTGGCCCAGCGGCTGGCGCTGCGCAGCAAGATGAGCGCTGACGGCCAGGAGCCGCACCTCTTGATGATGACGGCCACACCGATACCGCGCACCCTGGCCATGAGTTACTACGCCGACCTCGACGTGTCGACGATTGACGAGTTGCCGCCCGGGCGCACGCCTGTCGTCACCAAGGTGATCAGCGACAACCGGCGCGATGAAGTGATCGAGCGCATTCGCGGCCAGCTCGCCGAAGGCCGGCAGGTGTACTGGGTGTGCCCGCTGATCGAAGAAAGCGAGGCGGTGGACCTGACCAATGCCACCGAGACGCATGAAGCGTTGAGCGCGGCGCTCCCGGGCACGCCGATTGGCCTGCTGCATTCGCGGCTGGCACCCGCGGACAAGAAAGCCGTGATGGCGCAGTTCACCGCCGGCGAGCTTGGCGTGCTGGTCAGCACCACGGTGATCGAGGTCGGCGTGGACGTGCCGAACGCCTCGCTGATGGTGATTGAACATGCCGAGCGTTTTGGCCTGTCGCAGCTGCACCAGTTGCGGGGCCGGGTCGGGCGCGGGGCCGCGGCCTCGGCCTGCGTGCTGCTGTATTCGACCGGCGACGGCCCGCGCCTGGGTGAAACCGCGCGGGCGCGCCTGAAGGCCATGGCCGAAACCCAGGATGGCTTTGAGATTGCCCGGCGCGACCTGGAAATTCGCGGCCCCGGCGAATTTCTGGGGGCGCGGCAATCGGGCGCCCCGCTGCTGCGTTTTGCCGACCTGGCCACCGACACCGCGCTGCTGGCCTGGGCGCGCGCGCTGGCGCCCGGCATGCTGGACCGGCACGCCGACCTGGCCCAGCGCCACATCGCCCGCTGGCTCGGTGGCAAGGCCGACTTTCTCAAGGCCTGAGCGGGACCGCCGGGCCTGCGCCGCCTCCACCACCACCAAAAGCCGCACAATCGCCGCATGACGCTCACCGAACTCAAATACATCGTCGCCGTCGCCCGCGAAAAGCATTTCGGCAAGGGCGCTGACGCCTGCCATGTCTCACAGCCCACCCTGAGCGTGGCCATCAAAAAGCTCGAAGAAGAACTGCAGGTCAAGCTGTTCGAGCGCAATGCCAACGAGATCACCGTGACGCCGCTGGGCGAGGAAATCGTGCGTCAGGCGCAAAGCGTGCTCGAGCAGGCCGACAGCATCCGCGAAATTGCCAAGCGCGGCAAAGACCCGCTGGCCGGCGCGCTGCGCCTGGGCATCATCTACACCATCGGCCCCTACCTGCTGCCGGACCTGGTGCGTCAGGCCATCCGGCTGAACCCGCAAATGCCGCTGATGCTGCAAGAAAACTTCACCGTCAAGCTGCTCGAGGAGCTGCGCACCGGCGAGATCGACTGCGCCATCCTTGCCGAGCCCTTTCCGGACACCAACCTGGCGATCGCGCCCTTGTACGACGAGCCCTTTGTGGCGGCGGTTCCCAGCAACCATGCGCTGGCCGCGCGCGCGAACATCACCGCCGAAGAACTCAAGCGCGAAACCATGCTGCTGCTGGGCAACGGCCACTGCTTTCGCGACCATGTGCTCGAGGTCTGCCCCGAATTTGCGCGTTTTTCCAGCAGCACCGAAGGCATTCGCAAAAGCTTCGAAGGCTCCTCGCTGGAAACCATCAAACACATGGTCGCCGCGGGCATGGGCGTGACGCTGGTGCCGCGCCTGAGCGTGCCCAGGGGCTTGCTTGAGCCAGCTGCCCCGGCGGGCAAGTCGGCCGCCGCTGGCCGCCAGAAAGCCCTGGCAGCCGCCGTCGACGGTCCGTCCTACATTCACTACCTGCCGTTTGATGGCCATGTGCCAACGCGCCGCGTGGTGCTGGCCTGGCGCCGCAGCTTCACGCGCTACGAAGCCATTGCCGCACTGCGCAACGCCATTTATGCCTGCGAACTGCCCGGGGTCACGCGGCTTTTTTGAGCGCTCAAGCGCTGCGCAAGGCCGACCGCATTCCACAAAAAACCGCCATGACCGAGCCTGAACACGCCCCTGAAGCGCCCCCTGGAGCGCCCCATGAACCGCCGCCTACATCCGCCTTGCCCGTATCGGCGCCAGCGCCGGCCAGCCGCCTGGCGCTGTATTTGCAGCTGATTCGCTGGGACCGACCCGCCGGCTGGCTGCTGCTGCTGTGGCCTACCCTGTCGGCGCTGTGGGTGGCCGCAGGCGGCTTTCCGGGCTGGCATCTGCTGGCCGTTTTCACACTGGGCACCATCCTCATGCGCAGCGCCGGCTGCTGCCTCAATGACGTGGCCGACCGCGACTTTGACCGGCATGTCAAACGCACGGCCGGCCGGCCCGTGACCCGCGGCGCGGTCTCGGTCAAAGAAGCTTTGCTGCTGGGCGCGGCGCTGGCGCTGGCGGCTTTCGCGCTGGTGCTGACGACCCGGCCGGCCGCCGTCGCCTGGTCCTTCGCGGCGCTGGCGGTGGCCGTGATCTACCCCTACGCCAAGCGCTTTTTTGCCATGCCGCAGGCCGTTCTTGGCGTGGCCTTCAGCTTTGGCATTCCGATGGCCTTTGCGGCGGTGCAGGGCCGCGTGCCCCTGCTGGCGTGGCTGCTGCTGCTGGGCAATTTGTTTTGGGTGCTGGCCTACGACACCGAATACGCCATGGTCGACCGTGACGACGACCTGAAGATCGGCATGAAAACCTCGGCCATCACGCTAGGCCGCTTCGATGTGGCCGCCGTGATGCTGTTTTACGGGCTCTACCTGCTGGTCTGGGCGCTGGCTTTGCGGCCGCTGTCCCTGGGCGGCGTTTTTGGCGCGGCGCTGCTCGTGGCCGCAGCGCAGGCGCTGTGGCACGGCTGGCTGATCCGCCAGCGCGAGCGCGAAGCCTGCTTCAAGGCTTTTCGCCTGAACCACTGGCTGGGTTTCACGGTGTTTGCGGGCATCGCCCTGTCGTCGGCCCCAGGCTGATGGCTTGGCGCCCTGAAAGCCCCTGGCGCCCCTGGCGCCGCTGACAAGCTGCGGGCTTTTCAGTGCGCCGTGCGCGCCTCGGCGTCATCGCACAACTCGTCGAGCACCAGCGCGTCAGGCTCTTCGCCCACGCTCCAATACACCATGAGCACGATGATTTTCAGGTCGTCGAGCGCGAGCGGCTCGCCAGGCGCTGCCATGGCCCGGTCCATCACGATTTCACGCATGTGCGGGGGCAAAACGCCCGCTGATTCGAGAAAGCTCACAAAGCCCAGGGTTTGCGCGCCCAGATGGTCCTGCTCGGCCACCGAATACACCCGCAGGCTGTCCGGGGACTGCGGCTGCATCATCACCGGGCGCTCGGGGCGCAGGCCTATGCCCTCTTCGCCGGTGGCGCCGGCGCGCGTGTGGTGCGCGGCGAGTTGCAAGCCATTGAGCCAGGTCAGTGCCGCTTCGATTTCGTCGGCATCAAAGCCGGCTGCCGTCAATTTGCGCCCCAGCTGGCGCGGTTCCGGGCAGGCATCGCCTTGCCAATAATTTTCGTAAACGTACACAAGCACTTCAAACATGCGTCCAATATAACGCAGTTGAGCGCCAATGGGGGAGGCGCATAAACCTGGCGAAAAGCGCGTCTGAGAGGCGCCCCGCACCAGGCCTTCATCCCGCATGAATCCGGACCCATCGGCGGTCCGATGACTGCCTCAATCATGCCCGGACGCCAAAGCGGCGCGTCGAGGGAATACTGCCCCGCGGAAACTGTTTCAGGCCTGAGCCACCCGAACAAAGGAAGCGCCCGGCATGCGCGCCACCATCCCCAGAAGCTCGAGTTCGAGCAACTGCGCCAGCAGCTCGGTGGTGGGCAAGCCGCTGCGGGCCTGCAAGGCGTCCAGGCTGACGGCATCAAAGCCCATCGCCTTGAGCAGGGGGTGTTCGTCTTGGGCAGGCCCGGCATCGGCCGCGTCTCCTGCCGTCTGCGCGTCTGGCGGGGCCTGCCCGTTTGCACTCTGGCCGGTTTCGCCCTGGCCGGTCACGCTCACCGGCACCGGCGGCAGTTCCTCGAGCACGTCTTGCGCCGACTCGACCAGTTTGGCGCCCTGCTTGATCAGCAAATGGCAGCCACGCGATTGCGGCGAGTGAATCGAGCCAGGAATCGCAAAGACCTCCTTGCCCTGTTCGGCGGCGAGTCGCGCGGTGATCAGCGAGCCCGACTGCGTCGCCGCCTCGATCACCAGGGTGCCTTGGCTCAGGCCCGAGATCAGGCGGTTGCGGCGCGGAAAATTCGCTGTGAGCGGCGGCGTGCCGAGGGGAAATTCACTCACCATCAGGCCGCGTTCGGCAATGCGGTGCGCCAGGTCCAGATGCTTTTTAGGGTAGACGCGGTCCAGCCCGGTTCCGACCACTGCCACCGTATGACCGCCGCCCAGCAGCGCGCCGTCGTGGGCCGCGCCGTCCACCCCCAAGGCCAGCCCCGACACCACGCACCAGCCCGCCGCGCCCAGCGCCCGGGAGAACTCCCGTGCATTGATTTGCCCCTGCGGCGTCGGGTTGCGGCTGCCCACCACCGCCAGACAGGGCAGCGCCTGCAACCCGAGCCCGTCAGCCGCCGGGCTCACCAGACTGCCCAGCATGTAAAGCATCAGGGGCGGATCGGCAATGTTCAGCAAGGCCGCAGGATAGTGGTCGTCGCCCAGCGTGACCACGCAGCGGTCGGCGCCAGAGTGCAGCCAGGCGAGCGTGGTGTCGAGCTGGCTCTTCAGCTCTTGCGGTTCGCTCTGAAGGGCGCCCACCAGGCGCTCGGAGGCGGCTTCACGCAGCACCGCCGCACTTTGTTCAAAAATGGCCGGAGCCGAACCGAAGACTGCGAGCAACTGGCGGGCGGTCTCGTTGCCCACGCCCGGGGTCAGCGACAGGCGCAGCCAGGCGCGCAGTTCATCGGCGTTGGTGGTGCCCGCGCTGGTCATGCGCAGCACACCGGGCCGGCGCGGCCCCCGCAAGGAACAGGACGCGCGGGATTCAATGCAATTCGAAACATTTCTCAATCCTCAGGTTGTTTTCAAATATTAGAACCTAAGAACTCATATTTCCGGAATTTCTTGCAGGCGGAACCGGGGCCCACGGCGCCGGCGGAGGGCGCCCGGGGCTCCGGACCACAGTGCCGGCAAACTGACCGAAAATAAGGGCTTGCTACCGGCCGCCCGCGCGCCTGAAGCCACTTCCGATCGACGACCTTCGACCCTGACCGATGACCCAACTGACCATTCTTCGTTACCCCGACCCGCGCCTTCACACCGTCGCCAGACCGGTAGCCGCCGTCGAGGCACGCCATTCGCAGCTGGTGAGCGACATGCTCGAAACCATGTATGAAGCCTCCGGCATTGGCCTGGCCGCCACGCAGGTGGACGTACACGAGCGCCTGATCGTCATCGACGTGAGCGAAAAACGCGATGAGCCCATGGTGCTGATCAACCCGGAGATCCTCTGGGCCAGCGAGGAAACCCGACTCGGCGAAGAAGGCTGCCTGTCAGTGCCGGGGATTTACGACGGCGTCGAACGCGCGATCTCTATCAAGGTGCAGGCCCTGAATCTGGACGGCCAGCTACAGACGCACGAAGCCGAAGGCATGCTGGCGGTCTGCATCCAGCACGAGATGGACCACCTGTCAGGCAAGGTGTTTGTCGAGTACCTGTCGCCGCTCAAGCGCAACCGGATCAAGACCAAGCTGATCAAGCAAAAGAAAGACGAGGAGCGTTAGGCCGGGCTCGTTCTGGCCGCTCGTTGGGAGCGCAGCGGCACGGGCGTGCGGGCGCTGACAAGGAGGCTGAGAGGCCCTGGCAGAGAAGGCGACTGACTGCCGCCGGCACCGTGAGGGCCAGCGCCGCAGCGACCCTTCAGGGTCCACATTACCTCGCCGGCTTGTCGTTCAGGGCCTTGGTGTTGTCCTTGAGCTGCTGGCTCATGGGCAAAGCCAGGTTCGTGCCTTTGGGCGGCAGCGGAGATTCGAACCATTTGCCGTGAAGCTTGGAAAATTCACACGACTTCATCAGCGGGGAAGTCGCCCCGTCCAGCACTTCCTTGAACTCCGGGCCATCCTTGCGCAGCATGCAGGCGCAGGGTTCGGCCTGCAGCGAGTCGTTATGGTCCTCGCCCAGCGGCCATTGCAGATCCAGGCTCTTGTCGGTGCCGTGTTTTCAAATGACTGGCGCCTTGGTCGTGCCGGCGGTGCTGGCGACGGTTTTTTTGGCCGGGTCAGCGTAGTTCTTGATGCCCGAAGACTTCTTGGTCAACAGCCGCGTGCCGGTGTAGAAGCTATTGATCGTGATCGAAAAGCCAAGCGCCTGGTCCGAGCCCATCAGGTAGCTAAACACTGGCACCGAAGCCCGCGGTGCGAGATCGTGATCTTGTTGCTGTTGGCTACTTTCTTGAGCGTTTGCGCGCTCGCTGCCAGGTTCAGTCCTGCGGTCAGTAGGGCGGCGATCCGCAGGGAAAATTTCAGGCTAGGCTTTGGGGAGTGGAAAAGGAACGCCGAACACGGGCAGTGAGGCCCGGCAGCAAGAATGTCCGTGCCTTTTTTCAGGCAGGCAAGGTGGGCTGGAAGGCCTGCGCAGTCGCTTCCAAGCCTTGAATGCACTTGCTGAACGCAGTGCTCCCGCTCTGGCCCGCAGGCCGCGTCCGTAGAATCGGCCAATGCGCCTGATCTTCGCCGGAACCCCTGAATTTGCCCGTGTGGCTCTGGCGCAGTTGCATGCCGCCGGCTTTGAGATAGCGCTGGTGTTGACGCAGCCCGACCGACCCGCCGGCCGCGGCCTGAAACTGCAAGCCTCGCCCGTCAAGCAATGGGCTGTGGCAGAGCACATTCCCGTCGCCCAGCCCCGCAGCTTGCGGCTTGACGGCAAATACCCGCAAGACGCCGCAGAAGCCCGCGCGGCCATCGACGCCGCCCAGGCTGACGCCATGGTGGTCGCCGCCTACGGCCTGATCCTGCCGCAATGGGTGCTCGACCTCATGGAAGGTCATGAAGCCAGCGCGGGCGCAGCGCGGGCCAATACCGCGGAGACCCACAGTTTTCCGCCGGGCCGCCCCAAGGAAAACAGCGCCCCACTCCCTCGGGACGGGGCCAGCGAAGCACACGAAGTGGCGAGCGTGGGGGCCAACCATCTAGGTTGCCTGAACATCCACGCCTCGCTCTTGCCGCGCTGGCGCGGGGCCGCGCCGATTCACCGTGCCATCGAAGCCGGCGATGCGCAGACGGGGGTGAC
>CAJAOB010000456.1 GCA_903941205.1 uncultured Burkholderiales bacterium
AGGCTGTTGCCGCGGGTGCTCTCGTTGCGAAAGTTGGATTCGCTGACGTTGCCCCCGGTCTCGCTGTAGAGATCGGTGTCGACCACCGAGGCCCGGAGCCACGAGGTGGCCGTCAGGTTGTAGTCACCGCGCAGGGTGACCGAGTCTTTGCTGCCGCCGCTGTAGTCCTGCCAGTTGCTGGAGTCGCGGCGCGAGCTGTAGTGAGAAAACCGCAGACCCAGGTCACCCCAGGTGTTGCTGGCCCCTGAGTCAATGCGGCTAAAGCCGTCCGTGTCGTCGTAGCGAGCGCCGAGAAATCCGGTCGGCGTCCTGGCGGGGGGCTGCGTCAGAAAATTAACCGCGCCGCCCACCGCATTGCTGCCGTACAGAGATGACGCGGCTCCTTTGACGACTTCCACACCGCCTGCGCCGTTCATATTCATCTCGTTTAAGGCGTTGTGGTTGAAAACGCCGAGGGGCCGAATGGGGATGCCGTCTTCGAGATACTGATAGACCGCACTGGTGCTGATCGGTTGGCGGATGGACATGCTGTGCTGCTCATTGCCCAGATCGTTCCAGAACACGCCTGGAATGCGATTGATGATTTCACCGACCGACTTGACCTTGTCTTGCTCCCACTGGGCACGCGAGACAGCGCCGATGGACACCGGCGTTTGGGCAAGTCTGGTTTCAGAGCGTGAGCCGGAAATGACCATCTCTTCAATCGCTTGCGCAGCGTTTTGCGCCAAGGCCGGGCCGGAAAATGCCAAAGCCATCGACAAGGACAGCGGGCTTGGTAAAAAACGTTTTCTCTTTTTCATGGTGATCTCTTTTGATTCTTTAATTAGATTGAAAACAGTGGCAGTGCGGGCGCCTCGGCACCCGTCAGTGCCTGCCAATAGACAACGGCCCAGCAGGCCCAGAGCAAGGCGGCCAATGCGGCCAGCACCAAGCCGCGCCGGGCACCGCCGCGCGAAAAGTAGCGATTCATGGTGGCAAGCTCTCAAGCGGTCAGGGCAAAAGGCTGGGCCTTGAACGCGAACACGAAGGCGCAAGAACGGGCCACGGCAAACGCCGCAACCATGCAAGATGGGGACATGGAGCTCTCCAGAAAAACAAAAGCAAATGCCGTCCGGCCCCACCGCGAGGAAGGGGCCGAACGTTATCGGTTCAGTGGTTCAGGAGAAAAGAGGTGGCCCGCGCGCGGGCAGTGGCGCACCCACCAGCGCTGCGATGCGCGCTTGCGTGATGACCTTGAGCGCTTGGACCAGCGAAGGCGCCAGACCGGTTGCGAACTCGATGACGGGCGGCGGCGCGCCCACAGTGCCGCACAAGGAACAGTCCAGCGTGTGCGGCGCCGTTTCGCTGCTGCTGTCGTCGCTGTGAAGCACCAGCTTCATGGCCCCGGAGCTGGCGCAAACGAGCTCCATCGCCTGCGGCTTGATCAGCGGCGACGCAGCGGCTACGCCGACAAACAGCGCAAACCACACCAGCACGAAGCGGGCGGTCAGGCTGGATTGACGGAGTAATTCCATGTGGTTATTGTCACCGCAAAAAGTCAGGGTACCTTGCACCGCGGCTCGTGTGGTCGCGCCAAGCCGTGCGCACGCTCAATGCCTGAAGTGCCGCACCCCGGTCGCGACCATCACCACGCCGCGCTCGTAGGCGGCAGCGATCACCTCGGCGTCGCGCATGCTGCCGCCGGGCTGGATCACGCGGCTCGCGCCCGCATCGACGACCACGTCCAGGCCGTCGCGAAAAGGGAAGAAGGCGTCGCTGGCCACTACCGAACCCTTGAGGTCGAGCTGGGCGTTGGCGGCCTTGATAGCGGCGATGCGGGCCGAGTCGATGCGGCTCATCTGGCCGGCGCCCACGCGATTGACGTCAATGAGGTTGCGGCGCCGCGACGGGGGAACCGCAGACCCTGCGAACGGTCAACTGACCCACCCCTGCTGCAACACGGGTTACAAAAACTAATTTATTGAATGGTGACCTCGGTCCAAGCTGGACCCCGCCTAGCTACCTGAGCGGTTTGAGCCTCCGCTCAACAAGAGTGGATTGCCGGGACGGGACGGTGCACAAGCGTCTGTCCTGACCCATGCCCGCCGGGCTTTCTCAATTGCCCTTGCCCTTGCCCTCGCCAAGAAAACCCAAACGCTCCAAGTCGGCTTTGGTGCCCCGCAGCACCTCACACAAACCATGCAGCGACACCGCCTGAATGTCGGCCGCCAGCAGGTAACTTTCTTGCCCGGGGTAAACCACCCATTTGCGAGTCGGTTGGAGGTCTTCGCAGGCGCTGTGAAAACCGCGCTCCACTTTGGGCGAGAGGCTGCGCTTGAACTCAATGGCCCACAAGTCACCGCCAGGCCAGGCCAGCAGCAGGTCGATTTCGGCGCCGCCGCTGGTGCGGTAGAAGTAAGCGGTGACGCCTTGCGGGGCGCTGGAGAGCAGGCTTTCGATGGCGTGGCTTTCCCAGCTGGCGCCGACCACCATGTGCGACAGCAGTTGCTCGCGTGTGGCGATGCCCAGCAGCGCATGCAGCAAGCCGCTGTCGCGCACATAAACCTTGGGCGATTTGACGAGGCGTTTGCCCAGGTTGGCGTGCCAAGGCTGCAGACGGCGCACCAGCAGCAGGTCGCACAGGAGGTCGATGTAGCTGTTGGCGGTTTTGGCATCCACGCCAAGGTTGCGGGCGAGTTGTGCCACGTTGAGCAAGCCGCCTTGGTGGTGGGCCAGCATGGTCCAGAAGCGGCGCAGGGTTTCGGCGGCAATGCGCGGGCCGAACTGCGGGATGTCGCGCTCGAGGTAGGTGCGGATGAAGTTTTCTCGCCACTGCAGGCTACGCGCGTCGGAGGGTGCTTGTAGGCTGGGCGGAAAGCCGCCGCGAAGCCACAAGGCGTCTTGCCGGTCGGTGCCGGTCTCCAGCACATTCAGGCCCGCGAGCTCCAGATAGGCGATACGGCCGGCCAGGGTCTCGCCGGACTGCTTGAGCACATCCAAACTGGCCGAGCCGAGCAGCAAGTAGCGCCCGGCGCCTTGGCCATTGCGGCGGGCTCGGTCAACCAAGCCGCGCAAAAGGGGGAAGAGACCAGGCGCACGGTGCACCTCGTCCAGGATGACCAGTTTGTCGAGGTGGCCTTCTAGGTAGAGCTCGGCGGGAGCGAGCTTGCTGCGGTCGCGCTCGGATTCGAGGTCAAGATAAACATGGGGCTGCTGGCGTGCCACTGCCAGCGCCAAAGTGGTTTTGCCCACTTGGCGCGGCCCCAACAGGGCGACGGCGGGGGAAAAAGCCAGTTCATCCCGCAATAAGGGCTCAAGAAGTCTGTCAAACATCCTTGCAATTATGGAGTTTCATTCCATTAATTGCAAGGTTATTGGCTTGACTTCAGCGCCCAACCGCCCCTCGGCAATGCGCCACCAGCCCCGTCACCCCATCCTCCACCAAGTCCAGTACGCGCTCAAACTCGGCTGCTTCGCCGTAATAGGGGTCGGGCACTACGGTGTCTGAATGCTGGCGAAAGAACTCGGCCAGCCTGCGCACTTTCTTGAGGTGCTGGGGCGGGCAAATGGCTTCCGTCAGGGCTTGGTTGTCCCAGTCCATGGTGAGGATGAGGTCGAAGCGCTCGAAGTCTTCGTCAGTCACTTGCCGGGCGCGCAGGGGCGCCAAGTCGTAGCCCCGCTGGGCGGCGTGCTTTTGGCTGCGGGCGTCGGGCGCTTTGCCGGGGTGGTAGTTGTGGGTGCCGGCTGAATCAACAGTAATGCGGTCGGCCAGGCCGGCTTGTTCAAGGCGCTGGCGCATCACGCCTTCAGCCGTGGGGCTTCGGCAGATGTTGCCCATGCAGACGAAGAGGATGTTCATAGGCTTGAACGAAAAAAAGATCAATGCCGGAAGTGCCGCACCCCGGTCGTGACCATGACCACGCCGCGCTCATCGGCGGCGGCGATCACCTCGGCGTCGCGCATGCTGCCGCCGGGCTGGATCACGCAGCTCGCGCCCGCATCGACGACCACGTCCAGGCCGTCGCGGAAGGGAAAGAACGCGTCGCTGGCTACGGCAGTGCCTTGCAGTGACAGGCTCGCATGGCCGGCCTTGACGCTGGCGATGCGGGCCGAGTCGAGGCGGCTCATCTGACCTGCGCCCACACCCATGGTCATGCCGTCCTTGCAAAAGACGATGGCGTTGCTCTTGACGTACTTGGCCACTTTCCAGGCAAACAGCAGGTCTTGCAGTTGCGCCGGGGTGGGTTGCAGCTTGCTGACGACCTTCAGGTCGGCGGCTTTCAATTCGTGGTTGTCGGCGGTCTGGATCAGCAGGCCCGAGCCGACGCGCTTGATGTCCTGCGCATTGCGTCCTTGCGCCCAGGGTGTGTCGCCGCCTGCGGGCAAGGCAATTTCGAGCACCCGCACATTGGCCTTGACCCGAAAGACCTCCAGCGCCTCGGCGCTGTAGGCGGGCGCCATCAGCACTTCGACGAACTGCTTGCTGATGGCTTCGGCCGCGGCCCGGTCAACCGGACGGTTGAAGGCGATGATGCCGCCGAACGCGCTGGTCGGGTCGGTCTGGAAAGCCTTGCTGTAAGACTCAAGCGCGTCCTTGCCCAGCGCCACGCCGCAGGGGTTGGCATGCTTGACGATGACGCAGGCTGGCGCCTCAAAGCTCTTGACGCATTCCCAGGCAGCATCGGCATCGGCGATGTTGTTGTAGCTCAGCTCCTGGCCCTGCAACTGCCGGGCCGTGACCAGCGAGCCCGGCGCCGGCTGAAGGTCGCGGTAGAAAGCCGCGGTCTGGTGCGGGTTTTCGCCATAGCGCAGGTCTTGCAGCTTGACGAAGCGGCCGTTGCTCTGGGCCGGGTAGTCGCTGCGCTGCGGCACGCTCACGCCCTCGGCGTAGTCGACAGAAGACAGGTAGTCGCTGATGGCGGCGTCGTAGTTGCTGATTCGGTTGAACGCGGCCACTGACAGCCCAAAGCGGGTCTTGTCAGAGACTTTGCCCTGGGTTTGGATCTCCTCGATGACGCCGGCGTACTGCGCGGCGTCGGTCAGGACGGCCACGTCTTTCCAGTTCTTGGCGGCCGATCGCACCATGGCCGGCCCGCCGATGTCGATGTTTTCAATCGCGTCTTCCAGGGTGCAGCCGGGTTTGGCGACCGTGGCTTCAAAGGGGTAGAGGTTGACCACCAGCAAATCGATGGTGGCGATGTTGTGGCGCCGCAGTGCCGCCATGTGTTCGGGCAGGTCACGCCGGGCCAGCAAGCCGCCGTGGACTTTGGGATGCAGGGTTTTCACGCGGCCGTCCAGCATCTCTGGGAAGCCGGTCAGCTCGGCGACTTCGGTGACCGGCAAACCCTGCTCGGCCAGCAGCTTGGCGGTGCCGCCCGTGGACAGCAGCTTGATGCCCAGCGCATGCAGGCTTTGGGCGAAATCGACAATCCCGGTCTTGTCAGACACGGAGATCAAGGCGGTCAGGGATGAGGCGTTCATGGCGGGTGAAGGTCCGGGTTGGGTCTGAAAATACGGCTACCGGCTGCGGCGCGAGCTTGCAACAGGCCAGCGAAAGAAAGGATGCGTCAACGGTAAAGGGCGAGGGGCCTTAAGCCCCGGCGGGCTGGCGCGACTTACTTGAGGAGCTTGTGCTCCAGCAATTTCTTGCGCAGCGTGTTGCGGTTCAGGCCCAGCCATTCGGCCGCACGCGACTGGTTTTGCGCTGCTTGCTGCATGACAACTTCCAGCAGCGGCTTTTCAACCACGCGCACCATCATGTCGTAAATGCCAGCCGGCTCGGTGCCGTTCAAATCCTTGAAATAGCTTTCCAGACTGTCCCGCACGCAGTCCTCGATGTGCTTCTTGCTCATAAAGGCGCTTCCTCTTGTTGTTGCTCTTGTTGCTCTTGTTGATCTTCGGTATTTTGTCGCGCTTGATCCGGGCTGCTACGGGCGGCGAGCGACCCTGGCACGCGCTCCATCCGGGCTTGCAGTCCATCGAAATAGTCGGCCACCGCAGCGAGTTGCTGCTCACAACTCTCGAGCAGGTTCATGCCAGCCCTGAAATCTGCCCCGCCAGGCAGGCTTTTGACATACCAGCCGATGTGCTTTCGCGCGGTGCGCACGCCTGAAAACTCGCCATACAAGGTGTAGTGGTCAAGCAGATGCTCGAGCAGCAAGCGTTTGACCTGAGCCACCAACGGCGGCGCAAGGTGCGTGCCGGTTTCCAGAAAGTGGCTGATCTCGCCAAAAATCCACGGCCGGCCCTGCGCCGCGCGACCGACCATCACGGCATCGGCGCCGGTATAGGTCAGCACATCGCGGGCCTTTTCGGGCGAGTCGATGTCGCCATTGGCGACCACCGGGATTTGCAGCGCAGCCTTCACGGCGGCAATCGTGTCGTATTCAGCCAGGCCCTTGTAGCCCTGCTCCCGCGTGCGGCCGTGAACGGCAATCATCTGCACGCCGGCGCCCTCAAAGGCGCGCGCCAGCCGCACTGCATTTTTATGGGTCTCGGACCAGCCGGTGCGCATTTTCAGCGTCACCGGAACCCCGTGCGGCGCGCAGGCGGCCACCACCGCCTGCACGATGGCCAGCGCCAGCGGCTCGTCCTGCATCAAGGCCGAGCCGGCCCATTTGTTGCAGACTTTCTTGGCCGGGCAGCCCATGTTGATGTCGATGATCTGCGCGCCCCGTGCCACGTTGTAGGCCGCCGCGTCGGCCATCATGGCGGCGTCGGTGCCGGCGATCTGCACGGCGATGGGCTCGACTTCACCCTCGTGGTTAGCACGGCGCGAGGTCTTGAGCGTGTCCCACAGGTCGCGGCGCGAAGTCACCATCTCGCTGACCGCATAGGCGGCGCCGAGCTTCTTGCACAGCTGCCGAAACGGCCGGTCTGTCACCCCCGCCATGGGTGCCACCAACACGCGGTTTGCCAATGCATAAGGGCCGATGTTCATGGGAGTGCAGGTGGGGCGGGGGAAATAGGCTGAGAAATCGAAGGGACATTGTATCTGCCCAATATTTCAGCAATCCGTGTGGCGCAACCTTGGCTCAAAGCCAGTCCTGCAGCGCGTGCAAGGGCCTGCAAACAGGGGTATCGGGCGGCCAAGGCGACAGCCATGGCCCCGGTGACGCGAAGCCCCTCCTTATACTGGCGCCCTCATGGAGTCCTGGATCATCCAACTGACCGAGCTGCTCGCCTTGCCTCAGTACGGACTGAGTACGGTGTTCGTGGTGTCCTTCATTTCAGCGACTTTGCTGCCGCTGGGCTCCGAGCCGGTGGTCTTCGGTCTGGTCAAACTCAACCCCGAACTCTTCTGGCCCGCCGTGCTGGTGGCCACGGCCGGCAACACACTGGGCGGCGCGGTGGACTGGTGGATGGGTTACGGCGCGCACCAGGTGGTGGGCAAATACAAGCACTCCAGCCACCACAGCCGGGCCTTGCGCTGGCTTGAAAAGCTCGGCCCCAAGGCCTGCCTGCTGGCCTGGTTGCCCGCGGTCGGCGACCCGCTTTGCGCAGTCGCCGGCTGGCTGAAGTTTCCGTTCTGGCCCTGCCTGGCGTATATGGCCATTGGCAAGTTTTGCCGCTATGTGCTGATGACGGGCGCGCTCGTCTGGGTGTTTCCGGGCGGCTTCTCCTTCTGAAGAGCCGGCGCTGGGGTGAAGGGCCAAGCGCAAATGATGTCGTGCCCGCGCGCTCCTTTGTCGCCGCCGCGTCACTCCTGCGGAGCCTGCCCTCGACCTGATCGGGGAGCAGGAATCCATCCCCGGTTGCGCTTGCTGCGTGCCATGAAGATGGATCCCCGGACGCGAGGATGACGGGAAAAGAGGCATCGCGCCCAGAAGTCATCCCCGGGTTCAACGAGCCTAGAACTTTTCCTGCGGCAACAGATAACGCCACTGGCCGACTGGCAAGCTGCTCATGGCGACGCGGCCGATGCGGATGCGCTTCATCGCTTGGACCTGCAAACCGACGCTTTCACACAGATAAGCAATCTGCCCGGGCCGCTCGCCCTTGAGGGCAAACCGTAAGCGTTTTTCGCTTTGCCAGCTGACCTTGGCCGGACCCAGCAACAAGCCGTTATAGCTGTAACCGTGGTCCGCGCGGTTCAGACGCTCGAGTCCGCCGGGCTTGATGTCTCCGCTGACCTCGACGAGCACTTCATGCTCCATGATGCTGGCGTCTTCACCGAGCTTGCGCGCAATGCGCCAGTCTTGCGTGAACACCACCAAGCCACTGGCCCGCGGTGCCAGCGGCGTTACCAAGGTCTGATCGGCAAAGTGTTTTTTAAGCGGTACCAGCGCCGACCGGTCCCCTTCCCAAAGACGGGCAGGCGTCAGCAGGTCTGCAGCACGACCCGCCCCCTGCAGGGCACCCAGCCCGGCTTCAGCGCCCGAGGGCTTGTGCAAGACCAGCGTCACCGGCTCGACGCCCAACAGGCTAGCGTCCGGGCTGACTTCGATCTTTTGGTCCTGGACGCGAAACTGCGGTTCCTCGATCACCGCGCCGTCGACACGGACAAAGCCGCCAGCAATATAGAGCTCGGCCTCGCGGCGGGAACAGGCGCGCAGTTCTGCAACGCGTTTGGCCAGACGGATCGGCTCGGTCATCTCAGCAATCGTGGAGGCAAGGATCAACCAGCCCGGGGGACGGGTGAAAAATCAGGAACTGAACAGGAAGTTCATCACGTCGCCGTCCTTGACGACATAGTCCTTGCCCTCGGCCCGCATCTTGCCGGCGTCCTTGGCGCCTTGCTCGCCCTTGAAAGCAATGAAGTCTTCAAAGGCGATGGTCTGGGCGCGGATGTAGCCTTTTTCGAAGTCGGTGTGAATCACGCCGGCTGCTTGCGGGCCGGTGTCGCCCACATGGATGGTCCAGGCGCGCACTTCCTTGACGCCCGCCGTGAAGTACGTTTGCAGGCCCAGCAGCTTGTAGGCAGCGCGAATCAGGCGGTTCAGCCCTGGCTCGCTCTGGCCGAGTTCTTCCAGGAACATCTGGCGGTCGTCGTCGCTCATCTCCGACATCTCTGCTTCGAGCTTGGCGCTGATCGCCACGACGGGCGCATTTTGCGAAGCGGCAAAAGTCTTCAGGCGGTCCAGAAAGGGGTTGTTCTCGAAGCCGTCCTCGGCCACGTTCGCCACAAACATCGCGGGCTTGGCGGTAATGAGAAAAAACTGCTGCAACAGCGGCCGCTCTTCTTTGCTGAACTCGAGCGTGCGCACGGGTTTGGCTTCGTTGAGGGCGGCCTGGCATTTCTCCAGAATAGCAACCAGCTTGAGCGATTCCTTGTCGCCCGAGCGCGCCAGTTTGGTGACGCGGTGCAGGGCTTTTTCGACGGCCGTCAGGTCGGCCAGGCAGAGTTCGGTCTGAATCACTTCAATGTCAGAGATCGGGTCGACCCTGCCGGCCACGTGAATCACGTTGTCGTCTTCAAAACAGCGCACCACATTGACGATGGCGTCGGTTTCACGGATATGCGCCAGAAACTTGTTTCCCAGGCCTTCGCCGGTGCTGGCGCCGGCCACCAGGCCAGCAATGTCGACAAACTCCACGATGGCGCGCTGAATCTTTTGCGGATTGACGATCGCTGCAAGCGCATCAAGCCGCGCATCAGGGACTTCCACGATGCCCACATTGGGCTCGATGGTGCAAAAAGGGTAGTTTTCGGCCGCGATGCCGGCCTTGGTCAGGGCATTGAACAGGGTCGATTTACCGACGTTGGGCAAACCGACGATGCCGCACTTGAGACTCATGAATGTTCCTTAGAAATGCCAGCCCGATGGGTTTTGCGCTCGCGGGCCTGAAAAGGCAAGTCCCGGATTGTAGTGAGCGGCCAAAGCTGCGCGGGCTCGGCCGGCCCATGCGGGCCGGGAAGCGCTGGCCACTGCGGACGACCGGATCCCTCAGAGGGCGCGCACCAGGCCGCGACTTTGGCCGCGCGCTGCCAGGAAGCGGCTGGAGCGCTCCCGAAACGGCATTTCAATGAAGCGCTAGCTAAATGGCCCCAGCAGCAAAGCCCGGGGCCAGCACCAGCGCCGCGACTGCCAAAGTCTGGCCTGCGGAGAGTTACAAGATCGCCTGACCTTGGGCATCCAGAAGGCTGGGCTCTGGATAACGCTTCGCAGGGCCTGCCCGAGCAGCCACCGCACAGCGGCCTGCGACATGTAGACCGAGTAAGAAATGGTGCAGAGCCAGATCAGCACGCGGTCTTCAAGCAGGCGATGAAACAGGCCCTGGGGCGACAGCGCCAGAGCGCCAATGAAGCCAGCCGTGAGAAAGTAGATCGCGCTGTTCCAGCGCGGGCCGGTCTTGAGCTGCAGGAAGAGGAGCATCGCCATGCCCACCACCCAGGGCCGGTAAGCCGGCGAACGCTGGCCTTTGCCGGCCCCGAAGAAGGCGCTCAGGCAGCCGGTGAAAAAACCGGCCCAGCCGCGCAGCAAAGCCTAGTGACCGGGGCTGGCGCCTGTCGCCAGCAACCCGAGGACCAGGTAAGTCCAAAACTCGACACTGATGGACCAGCACTGATGGACCAGGCCGGAAAGTTGAAGTTCAGCGCTCGGTCGGGCAGCACGGTCTGAACCAGAAAGACGTTTTCCAACAGCGCCTGCCCGCTCTAGGCCGAGAAAGCCGCCGCGCCGCTGACCATCCCGTCAGGCCCTTTGGCGGCCAAGGAGGCGGCGTATGTCGCCAGCTCGATCAGCAGGGGAAAAAACAGAAAAACCACATGAACCGGGTGCAGCCTGGCCAGCCTGAGAAATTGAAAGCGCAGCAAATCCCGGAGCAAGGCCCGGCGGTCTGCACAAGCGCGGCAAATGACAAATCCCGAGGAGACAAAAAACAAATCGACCATCAGGCAGCCGTTGCGCAGCAAGTCCACATCGAGCAAGGGGTTCCAGCGGGGCAAGTGAAAAAGCATCACCAGCAAAGCCGCCAGGCCGCGAATGCTCTCCAGCTCGGTCATCCGGGCCTGATCAGCAACAACCACGGGTTTCATGGCCACGGTGACCAAAGTGGCGCTGCTGGCATGTCTGTCTTGCATCCGTCGCACCGCTCCTCAGGCCCGTCGGAAACAGTCTAGTCATCGGGGGCAAGGTCGGGCAAGCGGGTCAGTGCCGAAGGTGTCGCAGCAAGCCCCATTGAAGCGTCGTCAAAGATCGCAAACGATCTTCCAACTTCGCCAAAAAATGATCTTCATTGGTCCTAGGCCTCTGAAAAGAAAAAGAGGAAGAAAAACGCGCTGGTTTTGCGCCGCACCAGTCCCGGCCCCCAGCACCTTCTTCCACCCCTGCGCCCTGCTGCCCCGCCCGTCCGTAAAATAACGCGGCCTGCAAGCCTGCAGTGCCCGACCTGGAATTTCGATATGCCCTGCGCGCCGCCGCGAATTTCCGCTGCCAACCAACATTCCGCTTTCCTGCTTTCTTTTGCGACTTTTTGCAGCATGGCATCACAGCGCATCTGCGACGCCATGCTGCCCGACCTGTCCCGGGTCTTTCAGGTGGGCATGACCGAGACCGCGCAAGTGATCTGGGCGTTTGCGGTGGTCTATGGCCTGGCGCAGCTTTTTTACGGGCCGCTCGGCGACCGGATCGACAAGTTCAGCATCATCACTTTCGCCACACTGGGTTGCAGTATCGGCAGTCTGGCGGCCGCCTTTTCGGGCAGCTTGGACGCACTGGTGCTGGCCCGCATGGCAGTGGCTCTGTGCGCGGCCGCCGTCATTCCCTTGTCGCTGGCCTGGATTGGCGACGCCGTGCCCTACGAGCAGCGCCTGGAAACCCTGGCCAAGGTCGGGCTGGGAACCACGCTGGGCAATGTGGGCGGCCAGCTCATGGGCGGCCTGCTGACCGACACCCTGGGCTGGCGCTGGGCTTTCGCGCTGCTGACGCTGTGTTTTGCAGCGGTTGGCGCGCTGTTGTACGCGGATTTGCTGCGGCAGCAAAAAGCCTCGGCCGAGCACATCCCCGAGGCCAGCGCGGCGGCCGAACGACCGGCTTTCCTGGCGCAGGCCTGGCTGATCCTGACCGAGCCCTGGTCGCGCTATGTGTTGCTGATTGCTTTAGCAGAAGGCGCGTCGGGCTTTAGCGTCATGGCCATCATCGCCACGCACTTGCACCAGGAGCTGGGGCTGTCGCTGTCGCTTGCGGGCGCCATCGTGGCGCTGTTCGGGCTGGGCGGCGTCCTGTACATGATGCTGGCTCGGCATCTGATACAGCGCCTGGGTGAGATCGGGCTGGCACGGGTGGGCGGAACCCTGATGGGCTTGTCATTTCTGGTGCTGGGTTTTGCCAGCTGGTGGCCCTTGACGCCGCTGGCATGCCTGAGCGCAGGCTTCGGCTTTTTCATGTTTCACAACACCATGCAGGCCAACGCCACCCAAATGGCACCGACGGCTCGCGGCACGGCGGTGTCGATGTTCGCGTCTTGCCTGTTCCTCGGTCAGGCGGTGGGCGTTTTGCTGGCCGCGCATTTGATTGCGCTGGTCGGCTCGGGCGCGGTGATTGCCCTGGGCGGCGGCGGCGTGATGGCGCTGGGGCTGCTGCTCGCCAGAGGCTTGCGGCGCCGCTCCCGGGTGACACCCGCGGCCTGAAGCACGCAGCGCTGCTGTGTCTCAGAACTGGTAGCGCCCGGTCACCGTCTGCCCGACCTTGAGTTGCTGATCGAAGCCCTGCAAGATGATGCTGTTCATGCCAAAGGACAGCGCGCCTTGCAAGCGCGCATCCTGGCGGTAGCTCTGCAACATGTCATGGACCGCCGGGGTGCTGCTGGCGAGGAGCGGGTCCACGTTGACGATGGGGCAGCGCGGGCAGGGTTTGACCGGCCGCAGGCGTACCGAGCCGTCATTAGTCGCAATATCGATCGTCTGCAATCGATCTTCGTCATGCGCCAGAGGCGATGCACCAGGCGCATCGCCCAGCACGATGTTGGGCCGAAAGCGCGCCATGGTCACAGGATCCTGTCCGGCGGCGCGCAGCTTGTAGTTCAGCCCGGCGAGTGAGGCTTCGCTGGTCAGCAGCAGCGGGTAGCCGTCGCTGAACTGATTCAGGGCCTCG
>CAJAOB010000457.1 GCA_903941205.1 uncultured Burkholderiales bacterium
AACGCCACACTTCTCGCAGATCACGCCGCGGTGCTTGAGGCGCTTGTACTTGCCGCACAGGCATTCGTAGTCCTTGATGGGCCCGAAGATCTTGGCGCAAAACAGTCCGTCGCGCTCGGGCTTGAAGGTCCGGTAGTTGATGGTCTCGGGCTTTTTGACTTCGCCGAAAGACCAGGAACGGATCTTCTCGGGCGAGGCCAGACCGATCTTGATGGCATCGAAATGCTCATCGGGGGTGAACTGCTTGAACAGGTCGAGGAGTGATTTCATGGCTCAAATCCTTAAATTTTGCTCGGTGGGGTCAGCACCGGTGGGCTACGCGTTGCATCTTGAACAGTGGGGGACAGAGCAAATTTGCTGCGCAAATCTTGGTCTGTCCCGCCATTCATCAAGAACGCTCGAGTTCGATGTCGATGCCGAGCGAGCGGATCTCCTTGACCAGCACGTTGAACGACTCGGGCATGCCGGCCGTGATGGCGTGCTCGCCCTTGACGATGGACTCGTACACCTTGGTGCGGCCCTGCACGTCGTCGGACTTGACGGTGAGCATTTCCTGCAGCACGTAGGCCGCGCCGTAGGCTTCCAGCGCCCAGACCTCCATCTCGCCGAAACGCTGCCCACCGAACTGGGCCTTGCCGCCCAGCGGCTGCTGCGTGACCAGGCTGTATGGACCGGTCGAGCGGGCGTGCATCTTGTCGTCCACCAGGTGGTGAAGCTTCAGGAAGTGCATGTAACCGACCGTGGTGGTGCGCTCGAACTGGTCGCCGGTGCGGCCGTCGTACAACTGCGCTTGCGTACGGGTCTTCGTCAGACCCTTGAGCTGGGCGATGTCGTCCGGGTAAGCCAGTTGCAGCATCTTCATGATGTCCTCTTCCGAGGCACCGTCAAACACCGGCGTGGCAAACGGCACACCGCCGGTCAGGTTGCTTGCCATGGCCACGATGTCCTCATCGGACAAGGTGCTCAGGTCTTCAGCGCGGCCCGACTTGTTGTAGAGCGTTTCCATGAACTTGCGCAGCTCGGCTACCTTGGTCTGGGCTTGCAGCATGTCGCCAATGCGCTGGCCCAGGCCTTTGGCAGCCCAGCCCAGGTGGACTTCAAGCACCTGACCCACATTCATGCGCGATGGCACGCCCAGCGGGTTCAGCACAATGTCAACCGGCGTTCCGTCGGCCAGATGGGGCATGTCCTCGACCGGTGTGATCTTGGAGACCACACCTTTGTTGCCGTGACGACCTGCCATCTTGTCGCCTGGTTGCAGGCGGCGCTTGACGGCCAGATACACCTTGACCATCTTCAGCACGCCCGCCGGCAGCTCGTCGCCCTGCGTGAGCTTTTTGCGCTTTTCTTCAAAAGCCAGGTCAAAGCTGTGACGCGTTTGCTCCATAGAGTTCTTGATGCTCTCGAGCTGCGCTGCAACCTCGTCATCGGCGGGACGAATGTCGAACCAGTGGTACTTTTCGACATCGGCCAGATAGGCCTTGTCAATCTTTGTTCCCTTGGCCAGCTTCTTGGGGCCGCCGTTGGCAACTTTGCCAGTAAGCAACTTTTCGATACGGTCAAAAGCGTCAGCCTCGACGATGCGCAACTGGTCATTCAGGTCCAGGCGGAAGCGCTTGAGCTCGTCGTCAATGATCTGCTGGGCACGCTTGTCGCGCACGATGCCTTCGCGGGTGAAGACTTGCACGTCAATCACCGTGCCTTGCGAGCCCTGGCTCACACGCAGCGAGGTGTCTTTCACATCGCTGGCTTTCTCGCCGAAGATCGCCCGCAGCAGCTTTTCCTCGGGTGTCAGCGTGGTTTCGCCCTTGGGCGTGACCTTGCCGACCAGGGTGTCGCCCGGCTGAACTTCAGCGCCCACGTAAATGATGCCAGACTCGTCTAGGCGGTTGAGCTGCTGCTCCGACAAGTTCGGAATATCGCGCGTGATATCTTCGGCGCCCAGCTTGGTGTCGCGCGCCATCACCACGAGTTCTTCGATGTGAATCGAGGTGTAGCGGTCTTCGGCGACCACGCGCTCGGAGATCAGGATCGAGTCTTCAAAGTTGTAGCCGTTCCAGGGCATGAAAGCGATCAGCATGTTCTGGCCGATGGCGATTTCACCGAGGTCGGTCGAGGCTCCGTCGGCAATCACGTCACCCTTGGCGAGCTTGTCGCCGATCTTGACGATCGGGCGCTGGTGAATGTTGGTGTTCTGGTTGGAACGCTGGTATTTGATGAGGTTGTAGATGTCCACACCTACTTCGCCGGCAAGCGCTTCCGCGTCATTGACGCGCACCACGATGCGCGTGGCGTCAACGTAGTCGACAACACCGCCGCGATTGGCCGTGACGACCGTGCCGGAGTCGACCGCTGCGACGCGCTCGATCCCTGTGCCGACGAGCGGCTTTTCAGGTCGCAGCACAGGCACGGCCTGACGCGACATGTTGGCGCCCATCAACGCTCGGTTGGCGTCATCGTGCTCCAGGAAAGGCACCAGAGACGCGGCGACCGAGACAATCTGCGCAGGCGACACATCCATGTACTGAACGCGATCGGCGCTGCAGAGAATGGACTCACCGTTTTCACGCGCGGAGACGAGGTCGCCCGAGAGCTTGCCTTCTTTGTCGAGCAGCGCATTGGCCTGGGCAATGACGTACTTGCCCTCTTCGATTGCCGACAAATAGTCGATTTGGTCCGTGATCTTGCCTTCAATCACGCGGCGATAAGGCGTTTCGATGAATCCGTATTCGTTCAGACGCGCATAGAGGGCCAGCGAATTGATCAGACCGATGTTCGGGCCTTCAGGCGTTTCGATCGGGCAGACGCGGCCGTAATGGGTCACGTGCACGTCGCGCACTTCAAAGCCTGCACGTTCCCGTGTCAGACCACCGGGGCCAAGGGCCGAGACACGGCGCTTGTGGGTGATCTCGGCCAGCGGGTTGGTCTGGTCCATGAACTGCGAGAGCTGCGAGGCGCCGAAAAATTCCTTGAGCGCCGCGGAAATCGGCTTCGAGTTGATCAGGTCGTGGGGCATGAGCGGCTCTTGCTCGGCTTGACCCAGACGCTCTTTCACGGCTTTCTCGATCCGTGCCAGGCCAGTGCGGTACTGATTTTCGGCGAGCTCGCCAACGCAGCGAACGCGGCGATTGCCCAAGTGATCGATGTCGTCGACCTGGCCATTGCCGTTGCGCAAATCGACCAGAATCTTGACTACAGCGAGGATGTCCTCGTTGCTCAAGACCATCAGGCCCGTTGATTCCGCGCGGCCCACCCGCGCATTGAATTTCATGCGGCCGACCTTGGACAGATCGTAGGTATCCGGGTTGTAGAAGAGTCGCTGAAAGAGCGCCTGCACGGCGTCTTCGGTGGGCGGTTCGCCGGGACGCATCATGCGGTAGATGGCGACACGGGCGGCGAACTCGTCGGCTGTCTCGTCAGCGCGCAGTGTCTGCGAGATGTAGGCACCCTGATCGAGTTCGTTGGTGTACAAAACCTGCAGGTCTTGCACCCCGGCAGTACGCAGCTTCTTGAGTAGCAACTCGGTTAACTCTTCGTTTGCCTTCGCAATGATCTCGCCTGTTTCTGCGTCGACCATGTTCTTGGCGACCACGCGGCCGATCAAGAAGTCTTCAGGCACGCTAATTGAGGTGGTGCCGGTCTGCTCGAGTTCACGGGTGTGGCGCACGGTGATGCGCTTGTCCTTCGCGACAACGACCTTACCGGTCTTGTCGGTGATGTCGAAACGCGCGACCTCGCCGCGCATACGCTCGGCCACAAACTCCATTTGCGCACCGCTGTCCATCAGCCGGAAGTGATCAAACACGAAGAAGTTTGCGAGGATCGATTCCTGGTTCAAGCCAATGGCCTTGAGCAAGATCGTGACCGGCATCTTGCGGCGACGGTCGACGCGGAAATACAGGATGTCCTTGGGGTCGAACTCGAAATCGAGCCAGGAGCCGCGGTAAGGAATGATGCGCGCAGAAAAAAGCAGCTTGCCCGAGCTGTGGGTCTTTCCCTTGTCGTGCTCGAAGAACACACCGGGGGAACGATGCAACTGGGAGACGATCACGCGTTCGGTGCCATTGATCACGAAGGAGCCCTTGTCGGTCATCAGCGGCACTTCGCCCATGTAGACCTCTTGCTCCTTGACTTCCTTGACCACCTTGGACTGGGATGTCGACGACTCACGGTCATAGATGATGAGTTGAACCTTGGCGCGCACGGCAGACGCGAAGGTCAGGCCGCGGGTCTGGCATTCACGCACGTCAAACGCTGGCTTGGCCAGGTTGTATTCGAGGAACTTCATCTCCACGAAACCGTTGTGGGAGACGATGGGGAAGGCGTTGTCAAAAGCCGCCTGCAGGCCTTCGACCTGACGCGCTTTCGGCGCGCGATCAGCCTGCAAAAAGGCCGTGTAGGCGTCTTTTTGCATTTGCAGCATGTAAGGCACTGGCAAAACGCTTTCGCGATTGCCGAAGCTTTTCCGAATTCGTTTGCGCTCGGTATAGGAATAGGCCATGAGTTCTCCGCTTGGATGGGACACGTACGAGTTGGAAACTGGTCGTATTGGCTCTGGCGACTGTGATGAGTGACTACACCGCGTAATCAATCAGACTTGGTGGTTGGCCACTACCAACCATGGCGGACGGTGACGCATTGCACGTCACCCGGACCAAGGCGTTTTCTGCAGTCGAGGTCAGAAAAACACTGCAAAAAAGACTGCGCTGCAATCTGCTTTGCGGTGTTTCACCACAACACTCAAAGACGAAAGGCTGGAAGCCCGAAATCCGGACTTCCAGCCTTTGCAAACCCAAGAATTACTTGAGCTCGACTTTCGCGCCTGCTTCTTCGAGCTTCTTTTTGGCAGCCTCGGCATCCGCTTTTGGAGCGGCTTCCTTGACTGCTTTGGGAGCGCCGTCAACCAGATCCTTGGCTTCCTTGAGGCCCAGACCGGTGATCTCGCGCACGGCCTTGATGACCGACACCTTGTTGGCGCCGGCTTCAAGCAA
>CAJAOB010000458.1 GCA_903941205.1 uncultured Burkholderiales bacterium
CCCTTGACGTTCAGGCTCTGAAAGTCGTCGCCGCGCGTGATGCGCAGCGGCGACGAAGTGCGCGTCTCCACGCCCGTCAGCACCGCATCGGGCATGTCAAAGCCCTTGATCTTCTTGCCAAAGGCCGGCAGCGCTTCACGCATGGCCGCAATCGCGTAGCCGGGCAGCGCGCTGGCCAGGTCGGTCAGGTGAACGCCGGGCTTGTAAGACGGCTCGACGCTGCCCAGCGAAGTCGAAGCGCGAGCGGCCAGAAAGTCACCGACCAACTGGCCCGGTGCTTCGTAGCTGCCGCCGCCCAGCGCGAACGCGTTGGACTCGAGCTGGCGCTGAAAAGCAATGCCCGCCAGGGGATGCACAGTCTGGCCGGCAATCGCGCCTTCCACAAAATCAGCCGGCGCAATGCCCACCACGATGCCGGCGTTGGCATTGCGCTCGTTGCGCGAGTACTGGCTCATGCCGTTGGTTACCACGCGGCCGACTTCGGAGGTGGCGGCCACCACCGTGCCACCCGGACACATGCAAAAACTGTAGACGCTGCGGCCGTTTCCAGCGTGATGCACCAGCTTGTAGTCGGCCGCGCCCAGCAAAGGGTGGCCAGCGTGCTGGCCCAGGCGCGCACGGTCAATCAGACCCTGCGGGTGTTCGATGCGAAAGCCGATTGAAAACGGCTTGGCCTCCATGAAGACGCCTCGCTCGTGCAGCATGGCAAAGGTGTCGCGTGCGCTGTGTCCTGGCGCCAGCACCACGTGGTCGGCGCGCAGCTCGTAGCGGCTGCCGTCGGCCAGGTTGTCCACTGTCAGACCGCGAATGTGCTGGCCGTCCGCGCCGCCTTCGAGGGTCACGTCACTCACGCGCTGCTGAAAGCGGATCTCGCCGCCCAGCGCCTCGATCTGCTCGCGCATGTGCTCGACCACCTTGACCAGCTTGAAGGTGCCGATGTGCGGCTTGCTGACCAGCAAAATCTCTTCCGGTGCACCGGCCTTGACGAACTCCAGCATGACCTTGCGGCCCAGGTGGCGTGGGTCCTTGATCTGGCTCCAGAGCTTGCCGTCGGAAAAAGTGCCTGCACCGCCCTCGCCAAACTGCACGTTCGACTCGGGGTGAAGCACCTGCTTGCGCCACAGGCCCCAGGTGTCCTTGGTGCGCTCGCGCACCTTCTTGCCGCGCTCGAGCACGATGGGCTTGAAACCCATTTGCGCCAGCAGCAGCGCCGCAAAAATCCCGCAAGGCCCGAAGCCGATCACCACCGGCCGGATGGCGGGGGCCTGCTTGGCCTGCGTGGGCGGGTAATAAGCCAGGTCGGGTGCCGGACCGATGTGTGGGTGTCCGGCGAACTTCGCGATCAGTTGCTCTTCGAGCGCCGAGCTGCTGAGCGTGACGTGTGCGATGTAGACCAGCAGCAGCTTTTGCTTGCGCGCGTCGTAGCTGCGTTTGTGGATGTGGTGGCTGCTGAGCGCTTCGGGTGTGATACCCAGGGTCTTGACGATCAGCGCCTGCAGGGCGGCTTCGTCGTGGTCCAGCGGGAGCTTGAGCTCGGTCAAACGCATCATGGTCTTGTCTTCCTGTGGATCCGTATTCCGGATCAAGTCCCGCATTTTAAGCGGCCGGTATGCGCGGATAATGAGTTCTGTGAAGCACGCCAGACCGCCGCTGGTGCAATCTGGGAAACCAGGCACTGGAGGAACGTCCGGACTGCACAGGACAGCGTAGGAGGTAACACCTCTCCACCGCGAGGTGAGGATCAGAGCAACAGAGACGAGCCGGTTCAGTCCGGGTGAAACGGGCAATCTCTACGCGCAGCAATACCAAGTAGGCCAGCGTTGATGTGGTTCCGCAGAGCTGGCGGGTAGGTAGCATTGAGCCGGTGGGGTGACTCCCGGCCCAGATTAATGGCGGTCACGTTCGCTTTTCGCAAGAAAGGCGGATGCACAGAATCCGGCTTATCGGCGAGCTTCACACTTAATTTGAGGGCGGGATTGAAAATGCCCCCTGGCCTTGCGAGGATTGCGAGGCCCATCCCGCCTCACCGGCCAGCGAAAAGCCTGGCGACCGCCTGCGTCGGTAGAATCCCGCCCATTTCACGTCAGGCATTTCTCCTATGAAAACTTTCGGCACACCGCTGTCCCCCCACGCCACCAAAGTCATGCTGCTGGGCTCCGGCGAGCTGGGCAAGGAGGTGTTGATTGCGCTGCAGCGGCTCGGTGTGGAGACCATCGCGGTCGACCGCTACGAAAACGCGCCCGGCCAGCAAGTGGCCCACCATGCGCGCACCATCACCATGAGCGATCCGGCGCAGCTCAAGGCGCTGATTGAAAAGGAACGGCCGCACTTGGTGGTGCCCGAGATTGAAGCGATTGCCACGCCCATGCTCGAAGAACTCGAGGCCGCCGGTGTGGTGCGTGTGATTCCCACTGCCCGCGCCGCGCGCCTGACCATGGACCGCGAAGGCATTCGCCGCCTGGCCGCCGAGACGCTGGGCCTGCCGACCAGCCCGTATGTGTTTTGCGATTCGCTGGCCGAGTTGCAGTCCGCCATCGACGGCAAGATCGGCTACCCCTGCATCGTCAAGCCAGTCATGAGCTCGTCAGGCAAGGGCCAAAGCAAGATCGCCGGGCCGGCCGATGTGAGCGCTGCCTGGGACCACGCCATGGCAGGCGGGCGCGTCAGCCACGGCCGCGTCATCGTTGAAGGCTTCATTGACTTTGACTACGAGATCACGCTGCTGACGGTGCGCGCTGTGGGCGCCAGCGGGCAGGTCGAGACGCAGTTTTGCGAGCCGATCGGCCATGTGCAGGTCAGCGGCGACTATGTCGAGAGCTGGCAGCCGCAGCCCATGCGCCCGGCCGGGCTGCAAAAAAGCCGCGACATCGCCCAGGCCGTCACTGACAACCTCGGCGGCCAGGGTCTGTTCGGCGTCGAGCTGTTCGTCAAGGGCGACGAGGTCTGGTTCAGCGAAGTCAGCCCGCGCCCGCACGACACCGGCATGGTGACGATGTGCACGCAGTGGCAAAACGAGTTCGAGTTGCACGCGCGCGCCATTCTGGGCCTGCCGGTCAACACCGCGCTCAAAAGCCCGGGCGCCAGTGCCGTGATTTACGGCGGCGTCGATGCCCAAGGCATCGTGTTTGACGGCGTGGCCGAGGCCCTGGGCGTGCCCAATACCGACATTCGCCTGTTCGGCAAGCCGGAAAGCTTTGTCAAGCGCCGCATGGGCGTGGCGCTTGCGTTTGATGCCGACGTGGAACTGGCCCGCAGCCGCGCCAAGCAGGCGGCGGCGCTGGTCAGGCCCCGCGTGGCTGACTGAGTGTCGCAAGTGCCGGGACCCCGGAGGTCTGGCCTGACCGTCCTTGCGCCCACGCCCATCACGCCCAACAAGCTCCAGCTACACATGCTCTCGCTGACGGTCGGCTTCCAGCTTCGGGGCATCGGTCGAAATCTGCCCAAGGGCAAATCCCCTACCGTCCGGGCAGGCAGCGGGTTAAGGTAGCGCCTGCCGCGTGCGTAAGAGCACCCATCATTAGCCAATTACAAGGAGACCCCCGTGAACCCATCCACACTTTCTCGCCGCAGCCTGCTGCAAGCCGCAGGCCTGGGCGCTGCCACCCTGGCGCTGCCTGCCATCGGCCAGTCGGCCTGGCCGTCCAAAGCGATTCGCTTCGTCGTACCGTTCGCCCCCGGCGGCACTTCCGAGATCGTCGCCCGCTCGGTGGCGGCCGAGCTGACCAAGCAACTCGGCCAGTCGGTTTATGTCGAAAACAAGCCCGGCGGCGCTGGCGTCACGGCCATGCAGGAAGTCGCCAAGTCCACGCCCGATGGCCACACCATCATCCTCGGTCATGTGGGAACTCTGGCCGTCAACCCCTACATGTTGAAAAACCAGCCTTATGACGTCAACAAGGACTTCATGCCGGTGACGCTGCTGGCCAAGGTGCCCAATGTGTTCGTGATTCACCCGGACGTGCCGGCAAAGAATTTCCAGGAGTTCGTGGCCTATGTGAAAAAGAACCCGGGCCAGCTCAATTACGGCTCGGCCGGCAATGCCAGTGCCGGGCACCTGGCCATGGAGTACCTCAAGCTGGTGGCCGGCATGTTCATCACGCACATCCCCTACCGTGGTACCGGGCCGCAGCTCACTGACTTGCTGGCCGGCCGCACGCAGGCATCGTCGGCTGGTTTGCCGGCGCTGGGCGCTTACATCCGCAGCGGCAAACTGCGCGCCATCGCTGTGGGCACTTCGCAGCGTATCTCCGGCCTGCCTGACGTGCCGACCGTGGCCGAGATGGGCTTCAAGAATTTCGAGACCTCGCAGTGGTACGGCATCATGGCGCCTGCCGGCACGCCGGCCGACGTTATCAAGCAACTGCAGGAAGAGTCGCTCAAGGCCTTGAAATCGTCGGCCGTCACTTCGCGCTTTGCCACCGACAACGCCATCGGCGGCGGTGGCCCGTCCAGCGAGTTCGCCGCCTTCATCACGAACGAGCAGAAGATCTGGAGCGATATCGTCAAGCGCGCCCAGATTCGCGCGGATTGATGTAGCAGTTGGTGCAGCATCCATGCTGCAATCGGCACGCTGACAGCGGCGCTCTTGACAAGTTTTGGCCGGTGCTGACGGCGTTGAGATGCGTTCGCGAGTGGATCACCCCTGGAGTAGCTTGAATGGTGGATGTCTTGGTGATTGGCGGCGGCAACGCCGCCTTGTGCGCGGCCCTGATGGCGCGCGAGGCGGGCGCCAGCGTGCTGGTGCTCGAGTCGGCTCCGCGGCAGTGGCGTGGCGGCAACTCCATCCACACGCGCAATCTGCGCTGTATGCATGACGCGCCGCAAGACGTGCTGACCGAGGCCTACCCGGAAGAAGAGTTCTGGCAGGACTTGCTCAAGGTCACAGGCGGCCTGACCAATGAAAAGCTGGCGCGGCTGGCAATTCGCGAGTCGGCCACCTGCCGCGACTGGATGCGCCGGCACGGCGTGCGCTTTCAGGCTTCGCTGTCGGGCACGCTGCATTTGTCGCGCACCAACGCCTTCTTCATGGGTGGCGGCAAGGCGCTGATGAACGCCTACTACCGCAGCGCCGAGCAACTTGGCATCGATCTGCGTTACGAGTCACCGGTTGAAAAACTCGAGCTTGATGAGGGCCGTTTTGTCGCTGCCCATGTGCGCGGTCCGGCCGGGCTCGAACGTATCGAGGCGCGCGCCTGCGTGGTGGCCAGCGGCGGCTTCGAGTCCAACCGGCAATGGCTGCGCGAAGCCTGGGGCCAGAACGAAGCCGGCGAATGGCCGGCCGACAATTTCGCCATTCGCGGCACGCGCTTCAACATGGGCGTGCTGCTGCGCGACCTGATGGCCCAGGGTGCCGACACGATAGGCGCGCCCGACCAAAGCCATTGCGTGGCCATCGACGCCCGCGCGCCGCTTTACGACGGCGGCATTTGCACCCGGGTCGACTGCGTGTCGCTGGGCGTGGTGGTCAACAAAAACGCCCAGCGCTTTTATGACGAGGGCGAAGACTTCTGGCCCAAGCGCTACGCGATCTGGGGCCGCCTGGTGGCGCAGCAGCCCGGGCAGCGCGGTTTTTCGATCATCGACGCCAAGGCCGTGGGCCGCTTCATGCCGCCCGTTTTTCCTGGCGAAAAAGCCGACACGCTGGAGCAACTGGCCCGCCAGCTGGGGCTGGACGAACAAGCCTTCATCAAGACCGTGCAAGACTACAACGCGGCCTGCCGTGTTGGCAGTTTCGACCACGCGGTGCTCGACGACTGCCACACCGAGGGCCTGAGCCCGGCCAAGACCCATTGGGCGCGGCCCATCGACACCGCGCCGTACTACGGCTACGCGCTCAAGCCCGGCATCACCTTCACCTACCTGGGCATGAAAACTGACGAGACCACGGCCGTTCACTTTAGCGGCCAGCCCAGCCCCAACCTGTTTGCTGCGGGCGAACTGATGGCGGGCAATGTGCTGGGCAAAGGCTACACCGCCGGCGTCGGCATGACCATTGGCACGGCCTTCGGCCGGATTGCCGGCGTTCAGGCAGCCCAGGCCGCCGCCTCGGCCCGGGCGGTGCAAGGCGCCAACACAACTTTGACGGAAGAAAGTCATGCAGCAGCTTGAAGCCCTGACCCGCGAGGCCCGCGCTCTGGCCAGCGGCGAACTGCCTCTGAGTGCGCACGAGTCGGAGGTCGCCCGGCAAATGCAGATCTGCAACGCTTGCCGCTATTGCGAAGGCTTTTGCGCCGTGTTCCCGGCCATGACGCGGCATCTTGAGTTTGGCAAGGCCGACATCCACTACCTGGCCAATCTGTGCCACAACTGCGGCGCCTGCCTGCACGCCTGCCAGTACGCGCCGCCGCACGAGTTTGCGGTCAACGTGCCGCAGGCCATGGCGCAAGTGCGCGGCCAGACCTATGCCGACTACGCGTGGCCACCGGCGTTGGGGGCGCTCTACCAACGGCAAGGCTTGACCCTGGCGCTCGCACTGTCGGGCGCACTGGCCCTGTTTTTGGTGCTTGCCATCGGCCTGAACGGGCCCTTGTGGCATGCGTCGCTGGCCGGCAATTTCTACGCCATCTTTCCGCACAACCTGCTGGTGGGCATGTTCGCGCCGATCTTCTTGTTTGCCGCGCTGGCGCTCGGGATGGGCGTGCGCCGCTTCTGGCGCGATGTCTCGCCAGCCGCCTCCAGCGCGCTGGGCGAAGCCGCCGTGGAAGCGGGCGCGGCTGCGCTGCGCCTGAAGTACCTGGACGGCTCTAACCAGACCAATACCGACGAGCCGGCCGAAGGCTGCCCCAACAGCGACGACGCGCCCACGCTGTGGCGCCGGCGTTTTCACCACCTGACGTTTTACGGCTTCATGCTGTGCTTTGCCGCCACCTCGGTCGCCACGCTCTACCACTACCTGCTCAACTGGCAGGCGCCCTATGCGTACACAAGTTTGCCGGTGTTGCTGGGTACGGTGGGTGGGTTAGGGCTCCTGGTCGGCCCGGCCGGTTTGCTCTGGCTGAACCTGCGCCGTCACCCCAGCCATGGCGACGCCACCCAAAAGCCCATGGACCGCGGCTTCATCGTCCTGCTGTTTTTGGTCAGCTTGACGGGTCTGGTCCTGCTGGCCTGGCGCGACACGCCAGCCATGGCTGTGCTGCTGGCGGTGCATCTGGGCACGGTGATGGCCTTGTTCCTCACGCTGCCCTATGGCAAGTTCGCGCACGGTATTTACCGCTGCGCTGCCTTGCTCAAGTTCAGCATCGAAAAGCGTCAGCCCATGCAACTGGCATTGCCCGAAGCCTGAGTGCGGGCGGGGTATGGAGTCTTGCTGGCGCTGAAAGAAGGTCGGGGCTGCGCAAGCGAAGTGACTGTGGCGCAGCAAGGCAGTCGAGCCGTAGCGAGGGAGTCGTGCGCCAACCGACCGGCTTTGAGGCGGACAGCGCAGAGGAATCCGCCGGGCATTCGGGGTTCGGCTCAGGCGCTGGCGATCAGTGCGAGCGGATCATGGTGCCGTAGGCCTGATCGGTCAGGATTTCGAGCAGCATGGCGTGAGGAACGCGGCCGTCGATGATGTGCACCGAATTCACACCGCTCTTGGCTGCGTCAAGCGCTCCCTCGATCTTGGGCAGCATGCCGCCGGAAATCGTGCCGTCTGCAAACAACTCGTCAATCTCGCGGGCTGAAAGGTCGGTCAGTAATTTGCCGGCCTTGTCCAGAACGCCGGGCGTGTTGGTCAGCAGAACCAGCTTTTCAGCCCTGAGCACGGTGGCGAGTTTGCCGGCCACGACGTCGGCGTTGATGTTGTAGCTTTCGTTGTTTTCGCCAAAACCAATCGGGCTGATCACAGGGATGAACTGGTCGTCTTGCAGCGCTTTGACGACACTCGGATCGATGGAGACGATGTCGCCTACAAAGCCGATGTCATGCACCTTGGCGGGGTCATCACGGTCATTCATCTTGAGCTTCTTGGCGCGGATCAAGCCGCCGTCTCGCCCGGTCAGGCCCACTGCCTTGCCGCCAGCCTGGTTGATCAGGCCCACGATATCTTGTTGCACCTGCCCGGCCAATACCCACTCGACGACCTCCATGGTTTCTTCGTCCGTGACGCGCATGCCTTGAATGAAATGGCCTTTTTTGCCCAGACGATTGAGCGCGGTTTCGATTTGAGGTCCGCCGCCGTGTACCACCACAGGGTTCATGCCGACGAGTTTGAGCAGCACCACATCTTCGGCAAAGTCCGCTTGCAAGGCCGGGTCGGTCATGGCGTTGCCACCGTATTTGATGACCAGGGTCTTGCCGTGGAACTTGCGTATATAAGGCAGCGCCTGTGCGAGTATTTCAGCCTTGTCGCGAGGGCCAACGTGGGAAAGATCAGGTTCGGTCATGGGGGGCGGTCAATGGGTTATTCAAACTCTGGAGACCGAATTGTGCCGCACTGTAGAGACCCGACTGCCGGAACCTTTACCCGGGATTCGCCGAGGGAAAGCGGCCGCGAAGTGTGGCTCAAAAGCGGATGCGCATTGCCGCGGTCACGTGTGAGCGGGGATGAGGCCAGTTGATCGTGCCGAAGCGCCAAGCCGGACGTCGCTGAGTGGGGGCCGACTTGGCCCGCCACTTTCAAGGGCCTGATTTATTCCGCCTTGATGGCGAAATCTTCCTTCGTTCTTCCGGTGGCCAGCAGAGCAGCGAGCCAGCGTGGTGCCAGGCCACGGCCGCTCCAGGTTTCACCATTGGGGCCCCGGTATTTGGCGGCTACAACCTGACCACCTTTGGCAGCGGCGGGTTTGCGACGGCCATTGGCACCAGACTTGCCCGCTTTGGGCATGGCCTTGCCTTTGACGCCTCGGCGCTTGCCGGGTTGCAGGTCTTTGGTGGTGATACCGAATGCCTGCATTTTGGCCAGTATCTCCTGCACCGTCTTGTCGAATTCCTTGGTTTTGATCTCGCTAGCCTGCTTCTGCAGTTTTTCAATCTGGCTCTGAATCTCCATCAAATTGCTCATGAATGTACCCTGTAGTAAGTGGTTAAAGAACCCCATACTATATACCGGCGTTAAGGAAAAGATTCAACTTTGAATCAAAATTGCCCCTGAAATACTGTCGAGTTTCAGGATTATTGCGCTTGCTGTGATTTTCAGCGCATTGGGACGTCGGGTCTTTTGCGTCCCTCGCTCAGGTGGGACTATAACCCTGTACGCAGCGCGTCAACACGTCCTTCATCAAGGTCATATCACCCGCAGACGCAGCCTCCCTGAGGGCATTCAATTCCACGTTCAACTTCTCCCAAGGCAGGAAATCCTCATTTGCTTTCATGATCCTCGGATGCGCGCTGGGGCTAGGGTTGTCGCCTATCAATAACTCCTCGTAGAGCTTTTCACCCGGCCGAAGGCCCGTCACCACGATATCGATTTCCCCATCGGGTTGCGACGCGCTGCGCACGCGCAAGCCCGAGAGTTCAACCATGCGTAACGCCAGGTCAATAATCTTGACCGGTTCTCCCATATCAAGGACGAATACATCCCCGCCCTTGGCCATGGCACCGGCTTGCAATACCAGTTGGGCGGCCTCCGGGATCGTCATGAAATACCGCGTGACTTCCGCGTGGGTAACAGTCAGGGGTCCGCCTTCGGCAAGTTGCCGGCGAAACAGTGGAACCACACTTCCGCTGGAGCCCAAAACATTGCCAAAACGCACCATGCAGAAGGTGGTGATGCCTTCGTTTTGTGCGGCCAGTCCCTGCAGCACCAGTTCTGCCATACGCTTGCTTGCCCCCATCACGTTGGTCGGCCGCACCGCCTTGTCGGTAGACACCAGGACAAAGCTAGCTGCCCCATTGGCACGTGCTGCCAGCGCCATGTTCAAGGTGCCAAAAACGTTATTGAAAATACCTTCCGCAGGATTGCTCTCCACCAGCGGCACATGTTTGTACGCGGCAGCGTGATACACCACGAAAGGCTGGTAGTTTGCGCATATTTCATGCAGCCGCGGCATCTGGGCAACGCTGCCCAGCAGCGGAACCAGTGCCGTGTGCCAGTTATTGGTACGGCACAAGGTCTCGAGTTCCTGGTGAATGCTGTAGAGCCCAAACTCGTTATGGTCCAAAAGCAGTAACTGCTGTGGCTGCTGTGCCAGAATCTGCCGGCACAGTTCGCTTCCGATACTGCCGCCCGCACCGCTCACCAGTACCACTTTGCCCGCATGATTGCGTGCCAGCAATTGCGCGTCAGGCGCCACCGGGTCGCGCCCAAGCAAATCCTCGATATCGAGTTCCTTGAAGTCCTGCACCGTGACACGGCCGCTGGCTAGATCGGCCAGACCAGGCAGGGTCCGAATATGAAGCGGCAGCGGACGCAGTGATTCAATAATGGCGTTGCGCCGCTCCCGCGCCACGCTGGGCAGGGCCAGCAGAATGTCGCTGATGGCCAGTCGCGTCACCAGATTGGGGACTTGGCCGGGCGCATAAACCGAAACACCATTGATGCTTCTGCCAACTTTCCGCGGATCATCGTCGATAAATCCGAATAGCTTGAACTGGCCGGAAATTCCCATCGCGGCGGCAGTCTGAACGCCCGCCGTACCGGCGCCGTAAATCAGGAGGCGTCCATGGGGCTGCGCACGCTGCGCGCCGTCGGCCAACCAGAAACGTGCCATCGCCCGACTCGCGCCTACCAGCAGCAGGAATATGAGGGGCTGCAAAACACCCAGACTTCGTGGTACGCCCTGCCAGGCCGCGAGCAATAAAACCGTCGACAAAATCAGGCCATAAACCGCCGCAGCCTTCGCCGTCGCAAGCAATGCCGCCTGCCCGGTATAGCGAAAAATGGCGCGGTACAAACCAAAGCGCATGAACACCGGCAGGGCCAACGCTGGCGCTAGTGCATAGACAAACCACTGCGCGCCTTGGGGTGAGTTCAGAGCGTCCAGCCGCAAGGTAAAGGCGAGCCAGGTTGCCAGCAGGGACAGGCCGATGTCCAGCCCCATCACCGTCAAGCCTTTGAGAGCCCTTGGCCAGGCCAAAATTGATGCGTGCATCGTTGCGGGCCGACTAGTCAGCCTTCCTTTTTTGTAGCTTCAAACTGTGAAGCCGAGTTGATCGGAAAACATATGAGGGATGCGCGCGATGCATGATGGGCGCGATAAGGCCAAACCACCCGAAAAGATGAATCCCACATCTATCAGCGCAACTTGGGCCCCCAGACTACCTGCAATGCGGCAGGCTCGCTCAGTGGGAAACGCCATCGCGCCTCAAAACCTTCAAAAACGTCAACCACAAGATGCGCAGGTCCATGCCCAAGCTGCGCTTGTTTAAATAGGCCACATCCAGCGCCACCTTTTGCGGTATGGGCAACTCGTCACGGCCATTGATCTGAGCCCATCCCGTAAGCCCCGGCACGAGTTCATGCACACCGTGGCGCGTGCGAAGTTCAATCAAGTCATGCTGATTGAACAAAGCCGGCCGCGGCCCCACGAAACTCATGTCCCCCCTCAGGATGCTCCACAACTGAGGCAATTCATCAAGGCTGCTCTTGCGCAAGAAGCTGCCAATCGGCGTTAGAAAGGCCGCCGGATTGGTCAGCAAATGCGTCGCCACTGCCGGTGTGCCGATTTGCATGCTGCGAAACTTCGGCATGCTGAAAATCCGGTTATGACGCCCGACGCGATCAGACCAATAAAGGGCAGGCCCCCTGGAAGTCAGCCTCACAGCCAAACCCACCAAGGCCACCGGCACCAGCAGGATCACAGCAGCCACCAGGGCCAGGCTCAAATCAAATAGTCTTTTCATACATCAAACGTCAAAGTCAGAAGCCGTCAATGCGAGCCCGAAGGGCGCGGCAATCCATCCCCGCCCCGGCCCATAGCTAGTTGCAACCCCTCGTCCACCGACAGCGGCGGCACCCAGCCCAGCAAAGCGCGCGCCTTGGAAATGTCTACCTGCAAATTTCCACACAAGCGCTGCACCGCATCACCCTTTCCCAGCAAACCCGCCCCCAACCGCAAAGCCCAAGCCGGCACCGGCACCAAACGCGAAGGCACCCCAGCGGCAGCTGCCATTTTCCGAACCAGTTCCGTTGTCGAGAGATCCTCCCCATCGCTGACCAAGAAGGTCTGGTTCGCAGCCTGGGGGTGAACCGCGCAGGTGATGGAGAAATCAACCAGATTGTCGAGCGCCACCAAACTGCGCTGATTGTGGATGGCGCCCAAGGGCAGCGGAATGCCGCGCTGCACGGCGCGCATCAAGGCTGCAAAGTTCGCCTTGACGCCGGGCCCGTAAACCAGAGGCGGTCTGATGATGACGACCTCCATGCTCGTCTCCAAAGCAATCTGACGCAGACCTAGCTCGGCCTCACACTTGCTGACGCCGTAAGGATCCTGCGGCAATGGCGCATCAGCCTCGTTGAACTTGCTTCCCAGACGTGTTAGCTCACCGTTGACCTTGACCGAACTGATAAAAACAAAGCGCTTGACACCCGCTGCAGCAGCCCGGCTGGCCAGTTCCAAGGTGCCCGCGACGTTCACTGCGCGAAAAGCTGCAAGCGGATCGGCAGCCGAATCGTTCATGACGTGAACGCGGGCAGCGGTGTGGATGAGGACGTCGACGCCCTCAAGGTCTGCATGCCAAGGTCTGCCCGCGCCAAGCTCACCCAAAGCCAGATAAGCAACGCCAGGCAAAGGCTCAACCGGAAGCCGCCTCGTTACCGCTATGACCGAACAACCCACACGACCGGCATAGCCCTTGACAACAGCGGCGCCCACAAAGCCAGTTGCGCCGGTAACAGCAACTTTCATCTGGCTACGCTTTGGGTTTGCCTGGTCGCAAGACAAACTGGCCGGCTCTTGAAAGCAACTTGTGAAGCCCAAACCGGAGCCAGGAAAAGCGCAGTCCGAGCTTCTTCAGCGCCCGAGCCACTTCCCTGTTTTGCGTCCAGATATTTTGAAAGCTACGGTTTGTCGTACCCCCCAGGCGCATATGCACCAGAACCTCTGGAATATGGTGACTGCTAATACCCTCCACCGCGAGGAAGCGGGCCATCAACGCGACGTCTGCCGCAATGCGAAAACTCAGATCAAAGCCGCCAAGGCGTTGATAGACCTCGCGTCGGACATAAAAGGTCGGATGCGGCGGACACCAGCCTCGTTCAAAAAATCCGGGCCTGTAATCACAGGAGCGCCAATAGCGCGCCACTTGGGTAATGTCGTCCTCACGGACGTAGCACAAATCGCCATAACAAGCGTCGGCGCCGCTGCGCTCGAACGCGTCAGCCACCAGCGCCAATGAATGCGGAGAAGGGAAAAAGTCGTCGGCATTGATAAAACCAATGACATCACCGGTTGCGCGGGCGATACCCTTATTCATCGCGTCGTAAATCCCGTTATCCTTTTCAGAGACCAAAATCGCAATACCAGACCCAGCCGCCCTCAGAATATCAAGTGTGCCGTCAGTCGAG
>CAJAOB010000459.1 GCA_903941205.1 uncultured Burkholderiales bacterium
CGGGTCATTGAAGAGCCGCCTGAAGTTGTCCAGTCCGACCCATTCGGTCGACGATCCGAAGGCGTCTTGCAACTGAAAAGATTGCACCAGCGCCTGGCTTGCGGGCCAAAAGAAAAACACCAGCACGATGAGCAGTTGCGGCGCCAGCAGCAGCCAGGGCAACCAGATTGATCGAAACAGGACTCGTTTTTCCATGAAACTCTTTGGTCAATAAAAAATCCCGCCCGGTCCGGATGACCTGCGGCGGGTGGCATGTCCGGCAGCGCGCTCAGGCGCTGCGTTAACGCGTCTGGCGGTGATCTTACTTGTTGGCCTTTTCGAAGCGTTCGAGTTGCTCATTGCCGCGCGCCACGATGGAGTCAAGCGCTTCCTTGGCGGATTTCTTGCCGCTCCAGACCTGCTCGAGTTCTTCGTCTTCAATCCCGCGAATCTGAACGTAGTTACCCAGGCGGATGCCCCGGCTCTTGTCAGTGACCTTGCGGATCATCTGGTTCACGCCCACGTCCGTGCCCGGGTTCTTCTGGTAAAAGCCAGATTTTTCAGTAAGCTGGAAGGCGGCCGTGGTGATCGGCAGGTAGCCCGTGCGCTGGTGTGTCGCGGCCTGAACTTCAGTCGAGGACAGGTAGTTGAAGAACTGCGCAATACCCTTGTATTCGTCAGCCTTCTTGCCAGCCATGACCCAAAGGCTGGCGCCACCAATCACCGTGTTTTGCGGCGCACCAGGAACGTCCGGGTAGTACGGCAGCGGCGCGAGACCGAAGCTGAACTTGGCGTTTTTGGCGACGTTGCCATAAAAGCCGGTCGAGGTGGTCGTCATCGCGCATTCCCCCGAGATGAAGCTTGCCTCCGGCACGCTGGCGCGGCCCTTGTAGACGAACAAGCCCTGCTTGGCCATATTGGCCAGGTTTTCAATGTGGCGCACATGCAGCGGCGAATTGACTTTCATGCGGGCATCCATGCCTTGCAGGCCGTTGCCCTTGGTGGCGAACTCCACGTTGTGCCAGGCCGAGAAGCTCTCGAGCTGGGTCCAGCCCTGCCAGGCGATGGTCAACGGACATTTGTGGCCGCTGGCCTTGAGTTTGGCCGCGGCCAGAGCGACCTCGGGCCAGGTGCTCGGCGCCTTGGCGGTGTCGATGCCAGCGGCCTTGAAGGCGTCCTTGTTGAAATAGAACACCGTCGTCGAGCTGTTAAACGGGAAGCTCAGCATTTGGCCGTTAGGCGCGGTGTAGTAACCGGCGACGGCGGATACGTAGGCTTTGGGGTCAAACTTTTCACCCGAGTCTTTCATGACCTTGCCCACGGGCACGGTCACGCCCTTGCTGGCCATCATGGTGGCCGTACCCACCTCGAACACCTGCAAGATGTGCGGTGCGTTGCCAGCGCGGAAGGCGGCTACTGCGGCTGTAAATGATTCGTCGTAATTGCCCTTGAAGGTCGGGACAATTTTGTAGTTCTTTTGGGTGGCGTTGAAGTTCTTGGCGAGGTCGTTGACCACTTCGCCGTTGACGGCGGTCATCGAATGCCACCACTGAATCTCGGTTTGGGCTTGGCTGGACAGCGGCGCGACAAGGGCGCTTGCGGCCAGCGCCAATGCGGTGAGACGATTCTTCATGAAAACTCCTGATGGGTTGAATGGTTGACAAAGACAGTCTAAGGCTGGTTTGTGACAGATCCTTTTTACCAGCTGCGAGCGGCCCGCTACAACCGTGGTTTCCATGAGGTCACCGCGGCAGGCTCTCCATGTCGCGGCGGGTGCTGCGGTAACATGAACCAAAGGTCGGCTTCTCCGATCCGACTGCCAACTTTTGTACGATGAACGCTCTTACCACCCTTGATGAATTTCACGCCATCGCCGGCGAGGCCGACGGGCCTCAGCCTGGCCAGGACGCCGAGAACGCGCGCATCCGCGAAATTCCGTACAACTACACCTCTTTTTCTGACCGCGAAGTCGTCATCCGCTTGCTGGGCGTGCGCGCCTGGGATTTGCTGAACCTGCTGCGCGACGAGCGTCGTACGGGCCGATCTGCCCGCATGCTCTACGAAGTGCTGGGCGATGTCTGGGTGGTGCAGCGCAACCCCTATTTGCAGGACGACCTGCTGGACAACCCGAAGCGCCGCAAGCTGCTGGTTGAAGCCTTGCAGCACCGGCTCGGCGAAGTCGAAAAGCGTCGCACACCTGATGCGGATGCCGAGCGTGACGCCATCGTGGGTGAGTTGCTGGTGCTGGCGCGATCTGCCGTGGCGCGCTTTTCAGCCTCTTTTCAGGCCATGGCCGAATTGCGTCGCCAGACCGAGCGCAAGCTGGGCAAATGCACGCAAAAAGACAACATCAAGTTCGACGGCCTGTCGCGCGTCTCGCATGTCACGGACGCCACCGACTGGCGGGTTGAATACCCCTTCGTCGTTCTCACGCCGGACACCGAGGCCGAAATGGCCGGCATGGTCAAGGGCTGCATCGAATTGGGCTTGACGATTGTTCCGCGCGGCGGCGGCACCGGTTACACCGGAGGCGCGATTCCCCTGAGCTGGAAGTCGGCGGTCATCAACACCGAAAAACTCGAAGCCATGACCGAGGTGCAAAAAGTCATGCTCCCGGGTCTGGCCGAGCCGGTTGCCACCATTTGGACCGAAGCCGGTGTGGTGACGCAGCGTGTGGCCGACATGGCCGACCGCGCCGGTTTTGTTTTTGCAGTCGACCCGACCTCGGCCGAGGCGTCTTGCATTGGCGGCAACATTGCCATGAACGCCGGCGGCAAGAAGGCCGTCTTGTGGGGCACGGCGCTTGACAACCTGGCGTCCTGGCGCATGGTCACGCCCGACGCAAAATGGCTGGAAGTGGTTCGCCTGAACCACAACCTTGGCAAGATCCATGACGTTGAGATGGCCAGCTTCGAACTTAATTATTTCGAGGCTGACGGCAAGACGCCGATCCGCACCGAGCGGCTCGACATCGCTGGCAAGACTTTCCGCAAGGAAGGCCTGGGCAAGGACGTTACCGACAAGTTTTTGAGCGGCTTGCCCGGTATCCAGAAAGAAGGCTGCGACGGTCTGATCACCAGCGCACGCTGGATCGTGCACCGCATGCCGGCGCACACCCGCACGGTCTGCCTCGAGTTTTTTGGCAATGCCAAGGACGCGGTGCCCAGCATCGTCGAGATCAAGGACTTCATGTTCGCCGAGCAAAAGCGCGGCGGCGCCATTTTGGCGGGATTTGAGCATCTGGACGACCGTTACCTGAAAGCTGTCGGTTACGCCACCAAGTCCAAGCGTGGCGGCTTGCCCAAGATGGTGCTGGTGGGCGACATTGCGGGCGACGACGCCGACGTGGTGGCGCGTGCCACCTCCGAGGTGGTGCGCATCGCCAACTCGCGGGCGGGCGAAGGCTTCATCGCCATCAGCGCCGACGCACGCAAGAAATTCTGGCTGGACCGAAAACGCACGGCCGCCATTTCGCGCCATACCAACGCCTTCAAGATCAATGAAGACGTGGTGATTCCCTTGCCACGCCTGGCCGAGTATTCGGACGGCATTGAGCGCATCAATATCGAGCTGAGCCTGGCCAACAAGATCAAGCTGTGCGACCAGTTGGAGGCCTTCTTTGCCAAGGGGCAATTGCCGCTGGGCAAGTCGGACGACGCCAACGACATTCCTTCGGCCGAACTGCTTGAAGACCGCGTGGCGCAAGCCCTGGCACTGGTGCGCGAGGTGCGCGTGCTGTGGTGCGGCTGGCTCGATCAGGTCGAACCCCTGTTTGCGCAGCTGCAAGACCATTCGCTGCGCGCCAGCTGGAAAACCCAGTTGCGCGCGCCGCTGCAAGCCATTTTCAGTGGCGTCGCGTTCCAGCCGATTCTGGATGAATGCACGGCCATCCACGGCCGCGTGCTCAAGGGCCGGGTCTGGGTGGCTTTGCACATGCATGCCGGTGATGGCAATGTCCACACCAACTTGCCGGTGAACAGCGATGACTATGAAATGCTGCAAACCGCGCATCATGCGGTGGCCCGCATCATGGTGCTCGCACGTTCACTCGATGGCGTGATCTCGGGGGAGCACGGCATCGGCATCACCAAGCTCGATTTCCTGACCGCCGAAGAGTTGCAGCCCTTCACCGACTACAAGCAGCGCGTCGACCCTGAAGGCCGCTTCAACAAGGGCAAGTTGCTCAGGGACGCAGCCTTCCCTGCCGACCTGACCAACGCCTACACGCCAAGTTTTGGCCTGATGGGCCACGAGTCGCTGATCATGCAGCAGTCCGACATTGGCGCGATTGCCGGCAGCATCAAGGACTGCCTGCGCTGCGGCAAGTGCAAGCCGGTGTGCGCCACCCATGTGCCGCGCGCCAACTTGCTTTACAGCCCGCGCAACAAGATCCTGGCGACCTCGCTGCTGATCGAAGCGTTTTTGTATGAAGAGCAAACCCGGCGCGGCATATCGATCAAGCATTGGGAAGAGTTCGAGGACGTGGCGGACCACTGCACGGTCTGCCACAAGTGCCTGACGCCTTGCCCGGTGGACATCGACTTTGGCGAAGTTTCCATGAACATGCGCAATCTGCTGCGCAAGATGGGGCAAAAGAGCTTTCGCCCCGGCAATGCCGCGGCCATGTTTTTCCTGAATGCGACCAACCCGCAGACCATCAAGTTCATGCGCAGCGCCATGGTCGATGTAGGCTTCAAGGCCCAGCGCCTAGCCAATGATGTGCTGCGCAAGTTCGCCCGCAAGCAGACGGCCAAGCCGCCAGCCAGCGTTGGCACGGCAGCGGTCAAGCAGCAGGTGATTCACTTCATCAACAAAAAGATGCCGGGCGGTCTGCCCAAGAAAACAGCGCGCGCCTTGCTGGACATCGAAGACAAGGACTACGTCCCCATCATCCGCAACCCCAGGAGCACCACGGCAGAAACCGAGGCGGTGTTTTATTTCCCTGGCTGCGGCTCCGAGCGCCTGTTCTCGCAGGTCGGCCTGGCCACACAAGCGATGCTCTGGCACGCCGGCGTGCAGACCGTGCTGCCACCGGGCTACCTGTGTTGCGGTTACCCGCAGCGCGGCTCGGGCCAGTTCGACAAGGCCGACAAGATCATCACGGACAACCGGGTGCTGTTTCACCGCGTCGCTAACACGCTGAACTACCTGGACATCAAGACCGTGGTCGTGAGCTGTGGCACTTGCTATGACCAGTTGCAAGGCTACGAGTTCGACAAGATCTTCCCTGGCTGCCGGATCATCGATATTCACGAGTACTTGCTGGAAAAAGGCATCACGCTGCGCACCGACCAGCCAGGCCAAGGCTATCTGTACCATGACCCTTGTCACAGCCCGATGAAGCTGCAAGAGCCGATGAAGACGGTCAAAGCCCTTCTTGGCGACAACGTCCTCAAAAACGACCGGTGCTGCGGTGAGTCCGGCACCCTGGGCGTGACGCGGCCTGATATTTCAACGCAGATTCGGTTTCGCAAGGAAGAAGAACTGCAAAAAGGTGAAGCCCAGTTGCGCGCCAGCGGCGCTGTGGCCGAGCAAGGCCCGGTAAAGATACTCACCAGTTGCCCCAGCTGCCTGCAAGGTCTGTCGCGTTTTGGCAATGACCTGAACAACGGCCTGCTCGAAGCCGACTACATCGTCGTCGAAATGGCCAACCAGATTCTGGGCAAGGACTGGATGCCCACCTATGTCGAAGCAGCCAATCATGGCGGCATCGAACGCGTGCTGGTCTAGCGCTTGACTGAAAGAAAATAGCTCTATGGCAGGTCTTCAAGCGGGGGCTCCGACCCCCTCGGACATCACGGTACACAGCCAGTCGCGCCAGTTGCAGGTGTGTTTTTCCGACGGCACAGATTTCCGCATTCCCTTCGAGTTGATGCGGGTCTACTCGCCTTCTGCCGAAGTCCAGGGCCATGGCCCTGGCCAGGAAGTGCTGCAAACCGGCAAGCGCGAGGTCACACTGCTTGATTTGGAGCCCATCGGCAACTACGCCGTCAAGCCCGTTTTCTCCGACGGTCACGACAGCGGGCTTTTTTCCTGGGACTACCTTTATTTCCTGGGCTCCCAGCAAGACCGGCTTTGGGCCGATTACGAAGCGCGGCTGCAGGCGGCGGGCGTTGATCGCGACGCGCCTATGGTCAAGGCCGGTGGCTCGGCCTGCGCCAGCCATTGATCAGATTCTCTGGTCGGGCGCTGGCCTTCCTGCTCAAGCGGCCGGCGATCTTGTTCGTGCCGTCCTCACGCCGGGTTCGTGCATCCAAAGCCACATAGGCTTCCTTTTTTAAGGCACATCGGCTTGATAAGCGCAGTTTCACCCTTAGCATCCATGCCATGAGCAAAACCCATTTTGGTTTCGAGTCGGTCGACGAGCGTGAAAAAGCCAGTCGCGTGCGGGGCGTGTTCGATTCCGTTGCACCCAAGTACGACGTGATGAACGACCTCATGTCGGCGGGCTTGCACCGCGTATGGAAGGCTTACACCGTCAAGGTCGCCGATGTGCGCGAAGGCCAGTCCGTGCTCGACATTGCAGGCGGCACCGGGGATCTGGCGCTGGCGTTCGCGCCGCAGGTCGGGCCCAAGGGCCGCGTCGTTCACACCGACATCAACCAAGCCATGCTGAGCGAAGGGCGTAACCGCCTCCTTGACCAGGGCGTCGCCTTGCCCACGCTTGTTTGCGATGCCGAAAAGCTGCCTTTTCCAGATGCCAGCTTTGACCTGGTGACCGTCGCCTTTGGCCTGCGTAACATGACGCACAAAGAAGTGGCCCTCGAGGAGATGCATCGCGTGCTCAAACCCATGGGCAAGCTGCTGGTGCTGGAGTTTTCCAAAGTCGCCAAGCCGCTCGAGAAAATTTACGACTGGTATTCCTTCAAGGTCTTGCCGCGTCTGGGCAAGCTGGTGGCCAATGACGATTCAAGTTACCGTTATCTGGCCGAATCGATTCGCATGCATCCCGACCAGAACGCGTTAAAGACCCTGATGCACAAAGGTGGTTTCGGTCATGTGGACTATCACAACCTGACCGGGGGCATGGTGGCCCTTCATGTTGGAATCAAATGTTGAAGTTATTTTTTGGGTTTTTGTTTTTAGGGGTCGAGTTCGGGGTCCGCGGGTGGTCAGTGGACTTTATGTCACCGCTGTGAGCCGCACATTCATCAGATAGAAGGAGACGTTATGAAAATTTGGTCTGCAATTTTGGCGGTGGTTATCACCGCCACCGTGGCCCTGGCGGGCGCCGATGCGCAAGCCGCTCGTCTTGGCGGCGGTAAGTCCGCTGGCAAGCAGTCTTCCAATGTGACGCAGCGCGAAGCGACGCCCGCCAAGCCGGCAGCTCCTGCTGCGGCACCTGCCACAGCTGCGCCCAAGAAGCCCTGGGGTGCCATGCTGGGCGGTCTGGCCGCGGGCTTGGGCCTTGCCTGGCTGGCATCTTCCCTAGGTCTGGGTGCGGGTCTGGCGCAGTTCATGACCTTCGCCTTGCTCGCCTTGGTGGTGATGCTGGTGATTGCCTTTGTCATGCGCCATCTCAAAGCCAGGCGAGAAGGCACGGGACAGGGGCAATCCGCCTCGCCTTTTGCGTTCCAGGGCGCAGGCGCGAGTCCGGCACCCGCTTACAGCCCGGCCAATGTTGGCAATGACGCATCGGCTCGTCCTTGGGAGCGCCCAGGCGCTGCCTTTGATTCGCTCGGGCAGCAGCAGCCTGCTGCGCCTGCGTCTGGTGGCTCCATGATTGGTTCAGCCTTGCTCGGGTCCCAGTCCTGGGGCGTGCCGGCTGGCTTTGATGCCGATGGTTTCCTTGCCGCCTGCAAGACCAACTTTGTGACCCTGCAAGACGCGTGGGACCGCTCCGACATCAGCGCCTTGCGCTCGATGATGACCGACGAGATGCTCGAGCAGATCAAGACCCAGCTGGCCGACCGCGAGTCACATACGGGCGGCGTCGTCAACAAGACGGATGTCCTTCGCCTCGATGCCCAGTTGCTGGGCATCGAGGAATTGCAGGACGTGTACATGGCCAGCGTCGAATACTCGGGAATGATCCGCGAGGATGTCTCCGCCGGCCCGAGCCCGTTCCGCGAAGTCTGGAACATGACCAAGCAGCGCAGTGGTTCCGGCGGTTGGCTGGTCGCTGGGGTGCAGGCCTTGCAGTGATTTCCTGACGCCGTGCGGGCTCAAGGGCTGGCCCAGTATTTATCCGTCAAAATCGGGGGCGTATGAATAAAACGTCCCCTTTTTCTTTTCTGGAATCCTTGGCCCGACAACTTCAGCCGCCCGTCTGGCTGGTGGAGGAGGGGCAGCAGCGTCTGGTGCTGCTGCTGAATCACATCCTGATGCAGGAGAAGGAAGCGCAAAGCCGGCTGGCCCGCAAGAAGGGCAGTGTGATCCATTTGCGTTGGGGCGCCTTTGCGCTGGACTTGCTCGTGACGCCCGCCGGCCTGACGGACCGGGCGCCCGCGGCCATGCCAGCCGACTTGGTGCTGTCAGTCACGCTGGAGGCGCCCTGGGCGATTGTTCAATCTCTTCTCGAGGGCAAGGCGCCGCCCGTCAAGATTGAGGGTGACGTTCAGCTGGCAGCCGAAGTGGGCTGGCTGGCGGACAACCTTCGCTGGGACGTCGAGGAGGATTTGTCCCGCATCCTGGGCGACGTGCCGGCGCATGCGATCAGCGGCGCAGGGCAGCGCTTGCTCGCTGCTGTGCGTGAGTTTGTGGCGCGTGTTCCCGGCTCGCCCTTCGGCGCTGGCAGCCGTTCTGGCAGCCACGCCGCCGAGTTCAAGGCCTCCTCATGAGTCGGCTGTTTCGCGGGTTTTTCATCGTTTGGACTGTCCTCCGTTTCGGGCTCGACGAGTTGGTTTTATCGAGTTTTGAGCGGCCCTGGATACGCCTGCTGACCCGTGTAGTTTCGCTAGGGCGTAACCTCAAAGCGCCGCGCGGTGAGCGATTGCGCCTCGCGCTCGAAAGGCTTGGTCCGATATTCGTCAAGTTTGGCCAAGTCATGTCGACGCGGCGCGACCTGCTTGCGCCAGATATCGCCGATGAGCTGGCGCGTTTGCAAGACCGCGTGCCGCCATTTCCTTCGTCGGTGGCGGTTTCCATCATCGAGCGCGCGTTTGGCCGTCCGATCGAGGGTATTTTCGCGAGCTTTGATCGCACCCCTGTGGCCAGCGCTTCGATAGCGCAGGTCCATTTCGCGACCCTGCCCGATGGCCGTGAGGTCGCCGTCAAGGTCTTGCGGCCGAACATGTTGCCGGCGATTGAAAAGGATCTGGCGCTCATGCGCATGATGGCAGGCTGGGTCGAAAGCTTGTCTCGCGACGGCAAACGCCTCAAGCCGCGTGAAGTGGTGGCTGAATTTGATACCTACCTGCACGACGAACTGGACCTGCTGCGCGAAGCTGCCAATGCCGCGCAGCTGCGCCGCAATATGCAGGGTCTGAACCTGGTGATGATCCCGGAGATGGTCTGGGACTTTTGCATGCCCGACGTGATGGTCATGCAGCGCATGAAGGGCGTGCCCATCAGCCAGGTGCAGCGCTTGCGCGATGCTGGCGTCAACATCCCTAAGCTGGCGCGCGATGGCGTGACCATCTTTTTCACGCAGGTGTTTCGCGATGGTTTTTTCCACGCCGACATGCATCCGGGCAATATCCAGGTGAGCCTGGAGCCCGCCACGTTCGGGCGTTATATTTCTCTCGATTTCGGTATCGTCGGAACGCTCACCGAGGTGGACAAGGAATACCTGGCGCAAAACTTCAGCGCTTTTTTCCAGCGTGACTACAAGCGCGTGGCTGAACTTCATATTGAGTCTGGCTGGGTTCCGGCGCGCACCCGGGTGGACGAGCTCGAATCGGCCATTCGCGCTTGCTGCGAGCCCTACTTTGACCGACCGCTCAAGGAAATTTCGCTCGGTCTGGTACTGATGCGTCTGTTTCAGACCTCGCGGCGCTTTCATGTCGAGATTCAGCCGCAGCTCGTTTTGTTGCAAAAAACGCTGCTGAACATCGAGGGACTGGGCCGGGAGCTTGATCCAGAGCTCGATTTATGGAGCACCGCCAAGCCTTTTCTCGAAAAGTGGATGATGGAACAGGTGGGGCCTGAAAAGTTGCTGGCTGAACTCAAGGCCGAGGCACCGACCTATGCCAAGTTGCTTCCGGCCTTGCCGCGGCTCTTCCATCAGTTTCTCAAGACTCAGTCGGTCAGCTACCGTCGGGAACTGGCTGAACTGCTGCTGGAGCAAAAGCGCACCAATACCTTGCTCAGGGGGCTTGTTTACGGCGCCCTCGGTTTTGCTTTTGGGCTACTGGTCATGCAGACACTGGTTCACGTACAGATTTTTTGAATTGAGCGCTCGCCGCAGGACTGCGTCAGGTCTGTAGCGTCGGAATACCCGAGCCTATAATCCAAGGTTGCTTTTCTGACGCCCATCAGAAGATGTGTTGTCAACTCCAAAACCTCTAGAGATATGCCAATCTACGCCTACAAATGCGAGTCCTGCGGGCATACCAAGGACGTTTTACAAAAGATGTCGGACCCCTTGTTGAGCGATTGCCCGCAATGCGGCGCACCCTCTTTCAAGAAGCAGGTCACCGCCGCTGGTTTTCAGCTCAAAGGCTCTGGCTGGTACGTGACTGATTTTCGGGGCGGTGATTCTGGCGCTGCTGCGCCAGCCAAGGAGGCCGGCGCCCCTGCCGTAACGTCGGAGCCGACAAGTGCAGCAGCGCCGGCCAGTTCGTCGGTCGCTGAGGCCCCCGCTGCAAGTTCGCAAGCCACTCCTGCAGCTCCCGCGCCGGCTTCAGGCGTGGCATCTTCAGGGACCACTTCATGATGGCCGCCATTCGTCGTTGGCTGCTCGCCGGGTTATTGGTTCTGGTGCCCTTGGCGATCACCGTATGGGTGCTGGACTGGATCGTAGGCACGCTCGATCAGACCCTGCAAATACTGCCCCAGGCTTGGCAGCCTGATCGACTGATCGGGTTTCATGTACCCGGATTTGGCGTTTTGCTGGCGATGTCCATCGTGCTGCTCATCGGTGCTGTCGCAAGCAATTTTCTCGGGCGCCGGCTGGTTGGCTGGTGGGATGCTCTCCTCGGGCGCATCCCCATCGTTAGATCCATCTACTCCAGCGTCAAGCAGGTTTCCGACACGCTTTTTTCAGAAAATGGCAATGCATTTCGCAAGGCTTTGCTGGTGCAGTGGCCGCGCGAGGGTGTCTGGACTATCGGTTTTCAGACGGGCACTCCGGGTGGCGACGTGGTCAACCACCTTGATGGCGAGTACCTCAGCGTCTACGTTCCGACTACCCCGAATCCGACCGGCGGCTATTTCGTCATGCTCAGAAAGTCAGACTGCATAGAGCTTGACATGAGCGTTGACGAGGCGCTGACCTACGTCATCTCCATGGGCGTCGTGGCGCCCGGTACCCCTGCGGCATCCAAGCCCTGATAAATCCTCCGACCTCACCTGACATGTCTTCTGCGGGAGGCATCCCCTTGCTCTGGCGCATCTCCCGTAAACCGTAAAGCTGCTCAATATGCCCATCGAATCTCCTGCCCCTGTTGTCTCGATTGCCTCGCAAATGCGTTCTCACTACTGCGGTCTGGTGACCGATGCATTGCTGGGCCAGACCGTCACTTTGTGCGGCTGGGTCAACCGCCGGCGCGACCATGGCGGGGTGATCTTCATCGACTTGCGTGACCGTGAAGGCTATGTGCAGGTCGTTTGCGATCCCGACCGCGCAGACATGTTCAAGACTGCCGAAGGCGTGCGCAACGAGTTCTGCGTTCAGATCAAGGGACTGGTGCGTGCGCGCCCCGCAGGTACGGTCAACGACAACCTCAAAAGCGGCAAAGTCGAGATCCTGTGCCACGAACTTACCGTCCTCAACGCCAGCGTCACGCCGCCGTTCCAGCTCGATGACGACAACCTGTCCGAGACCACGCGCCTGACGCACCGCGTGCTGGACCTGCGCCGCCCGTACATGCAGAACAACCTGATGTTGCGCTACCGGGTGGCGATGGAAACGCGCAAGTTTCTCGACGCCAATGGCTTCATCGACATTGAAACGCCCATGCTCACCAAGAGCACACCCGAGGGCGCCCGCGATTATCTGGTACCCAGCCGCGTCAATGAAGGCCAGTTCTTTGCGCTGCCGCAAAGCCCGCAGCTGTTCAAGCAGCTGTTGATGGTGGCCGGCTTTGACCGCTACTACCAGATCACCAAATGCTTTCGCGATGAAGACTTGCGCGCCGACCGGCAGCCTGAATTCACCCAGATCGATATTGAAACCTCGTTCATGGGCGAGCAGGATATCCGCGACATGTTCCAAGGCATGATCAGCAACATTTTCAAGACTGTGCTGAACACTGATCTGGGTGATTTCCCTGTGATGACCTACCACGACGCCATGCATCGCTTTGGCTCTGACAAGCCCGATCTGCGGGTGAAGCTCGAGTTCACCGAGCTCACCGACGTCATGACCACTGTTGACTTCAAGGTTTTCAGTGCGCCAGCCACGACACCGGGCGGTCGGGTGGTCGGTCTGCGTGTACCGGGTGGCTCGGAGATGAGCCGCGGTGAAATCGATGGCTACACCGAGTTCGTCAAGATCTACGGCGCCAAGGGCCTGGCCTGGGTCAAGGTCAATGATGTGAGCAAAGGCCGCGAAGGCTTGCAAAGCCCTATCGTCAAGAACTTGCATGACGAGGCCCTTGCCGAGATTCTCAAACGTTGTGGCGCGCAAAACGGCGACCTCATCTTCTTTGGCGCCGACAAGGCCAAGGTCGTCAACGACAGCATCGGCGCGCTGCGCCTGAAGGTGGGCCACAGCGAGTTCGGCAAGAAAACCGGCTTGTTCTCCAAGGGCTGGAAGCCGCTCTGGGTGGTCGACTTTCCGATGTTCGAGCATGACGAGGAAAACAAGCGCTGGAGCGCCGTTCACCATCCGTTCACGGCCCCCAAAGACGGCCATGAAGACTGGATGGACACCGACCCCGGTCGCTGTATTGCCAAGGCCTACGACATGGTGCTCAACGGTTGGGAACTCGGCGGCGGCTCGGTGCGGATTCACCGCGCAGACGTGCAAAGCAAGGTGTTCACCGCACTGAAGATCGCGCCGCAAGAAGCGCAGGAAAAGTTCGGCTTCCTGCTCGACGCGCTGCAATATGGTGCGCCACCGCATGGCGGCCTGGCTTTTGGTCTGGACCGTATCGTCACCATGATGACCGGCGCCGAGTCGATTCGCGACGTCATCGCTTTTCCGAAAACCCAACGCGCCCAGTGCTTGCTCACGCATGCACCCAGCCCGGTGGATGAAAAGCAGTTGCGCGAGTTGCACATTCGCTTGCGCAACCCGCTGCCGGCCTGACCGGCCGGCTTCCCGGCCAGCGCTGAAGCCTCGGCATGAAAGCCGCCAAGCTTCCGGTTTCGGTGCTGGTGGTGATCTACACGCCATCGCGCGAGGTGCTGCTGATTCGCCGCGCCGACCATGCCGAGTTCTGGCAAAGCGTCACCGGCTCGCTCGAGCATGAAGACGCCAGCTTGCAAGAAACCGCAGCGCGCGAGGTCTTCGAGGAAACCGGCATCCAGGCCCGGGCGGCTGACATGGTCGATTGGGGCATTGCCAACATCTATGAGATCTACCCTGCCTGGCGCCACCGCTACGCCCCTGGCGTGACGCACAACACCGAGCATGTCTTTGGCCTTTGTGTGCCGACCGGCACGCCAGTGCGCCTGAGCGCGGGCGAGCACACTGACTGGCGATGGCTGGACTGGCAGGCCGCGGCAGACCTCTGCTTTTCGCCCTCGAACGCCGAGGCCATTTTGCTCTTGCCCCGGTTTCTCCCTGAAGCCGTCTGAGCTGTCTGCGGCAGTTTGAGCTCGCTGGTTTCGCACTGCCAGTTGCGAAAAGTGGGCCTTTTGTGTCACGCTACGAGCATGCCTGCTGCCGCGTCCTTTTCGTCCGTCAGAGCGCCGCTGTTACTCCAGGGGGGCGACGCGTTCTTTCCCGCCTTGATCGGCGCGATTGACAGTGCTTCGGACTGGGTCCAGCTCGAAAGCTATATTTTTGACTTTCACGGCGCGGGCGCCGACGTCGCCGAGGCCTTGCTGCGGGCTGCGCGTCGCGGTCTCACCGTCCAGGTGCTGGTCGATGGGATCGGAAGCGAAGCGCTGCAGGCGCCCTGGCAGAAAATGCTTCAGGTCGCCGGCGTGCATTGGCAGGTGTATTCGCCCCTGACCGGCAATTGGCGCGGCCTGGGCCTCTTGTGGCCCGAGCAATGGCGACGCTTGCACCGCAAGCTGTGCGTGGTCGACCAGCGTGTGGTTTTTTGCGGAGGTATCAATATTCTGGATGATTTTTATGACCCGCGGCATGGTGCGCTTGCCGCGCCGCGCTTTGATTTTGCGGTGAGGCTTGAAGGGGCGGTGGCTGAAGCCGCTTCGGAGGAGATGGCCTTGTTGTGGTGGCGTGTGCAGGCCGGCTACAGCGCGCGTCATCATCACCTCACCGAGGCCTGGGAGGCTTTCAGGGCCGCCGGTTTCGGTGGACGCATCAAGGCGGCGCATCTGGCCCGCCAGCGGGCTGCCGAGGTCGGCGCCCAAGAGCCTCAGCCATCGGTGCGCGCGGCTTTGCTGCTGCGCGACAACCTGCTTTATCGCAACAGCATCGAGCGCGCCTACCGAAAAGCCATCGGCCAGGCCCGCGAGGAGGTACTGATCGCCAACGCCTACTTTTTGCCAGGCGGGCGGCTGCGCCGTGCGCTCATCAAGGCCGCGCGTCGGGGCGTGAGGGTCACGCTCTTGCTGCAAGGCCAGTATGAGTATTTCATGCAGTACCACGCCGCCCGGCCTGTCTATGGCGCCTTGCTCGCCGCGGGGGTTGAAATCCATGAATATGAGGCGAGTTTCCTGCATGCCAAGGTGGCGGTGGTCGACTCCCGCTGGTCCACGGTGGGCTCTTCCAATCTGGACCCGTTCAGCCTGCTGCTGGCGCGCGAAGCGAATGTGGTGATCGATGATCGTGCTTTTGCCCGAGACCTTCGCGAACGGCTGCGAGGTGCGATTGTCGGGCAGGGACGTCGCGTTGATGCCGCTGACTACAGCCGTCGTCCCTGGCGCCAGCGCCTGCTCGAACGCCTGGCCTACGCGCTGATGCGGCTGGCCTTGCTGCTCACGCGCCAGCGTTATTGAGTCTGTCGCCATGCCCTTGCAAGACCTGATCGTGCAGCGCCCGGAGGGCCTGTATTGCCCGCCCGGCAATTTCTACATCGACCCCTGGCGCAAGGTGGACCGCGCCGTCATCACGCATGCGCATGCCGACCATGCGCGCCCGGGTCATGCGCATTACCTGGCAGCCGAGCCCGGCGCAGGCGTGCTGCGCGCCAGGCTCGGTGACATCACGCTGGATACGCTGGCCTATGGCGAGCGGCTGCAGCACCAAGGCGTGACTGTGTCGCTGCACCCGGCCGGCCACGTGCTGGGTTCGGCGCAGGTGCGGCTTGAATATGGCGGCCAGGTCTGGGTGGCCAGCGGCGACTACAAGGTCGCACCCGATGTCAGCTGCGACGCCTTCGAAGCGGTGGCCTGCGATGTCTTCATCACCGAGTCGACCTTTGGCCTGCCGATCTACCGCTGGCGCCCCGATGCCGAGGTGTTTGCCGAAATCAACGCGTGGTGGGCCGGCAACGCCGCAGGGGGCCGGGCCAGCGTGCTGATGTGCTACAGCTTTGGCAAGGCGCAACGCATCTTGACAGGTGTTGATCCAGGCATCGCGCCCATCGTCGTTCACAGCGCCGTGCAGCCGCTCAACGACGCTTACCGCGCCGCCGGCGTGCCGCTACCCAAAACGTTCACGGTCAGCGAGGTGACGGACAAAGCCGACTTCCAGCGTGCCCTGGTCCTGTGTCCGCCCTCGGCGGCAGCCAGCCCGTGGATCAAGCGCTTTGGTGACTACAGCGATGCGTTTGCCAGCGGCTGGATGCAACTGCGAGGCGCCCGGCGCCGCGGCGCTTACGACCGAGGCTTTGTGCTCAGCGATCATGCCGACTGGCCCGGGCTGTTGGGCGCGATCAGCGCGACCGGTGCCGCCCGCGTCATCGTCACCCATGGCAGCGTGCCGGTGATGGTGCGCTACCTCAGCGAGCAGGGCTTGCTGGCCCAGGCGTTTGAAACCGCCTATGGCGAAGACCCACATGAAGAGCACGCGCCGCAAGCCGTCTCCGAGCCCGCGTCCGCGCTGACAGCCATTGCGGGCGCTGACCAGACAGGCTCGCCAGAATGAAGCGCTTCGCCGCGCTCTTCACTGCGCTCGATGCGACCGCTTCGACGCTGGCCAAGGTTCAGGCCATGCAGCGCTACTTTGAAGCAGCTCCCGCCGCCGACGCCGCCTGGGCGGTGTACTTTCTGGCCGGTGGCAAGCCGCGGCAAGTGCTTAAAGTGTCGACCTTGCGGGCTGCGGCGCTGCGGGTCACAGGTCTGCCTGATTGGCTTTTTGACGCCTGCTACCAGAGCGCGGGCGATCTGGCCGAAACCATCGCGCATGTGCTGCCAGCGGCGCATGAAGAATCCCATATCGGACTGGCCGAGTGGGTCGAGCAGCGCCTGATGACGTTGCGGGGTTTGCCTGACGCCGAGGCCGCAAGGCGCGTAGAGGCCTACTGGCGCGAACTCGATCCGCAGGGCAGGTTCTTGTTGATCAAGCTGGTGGGCGGCGGTTTTCGTGTGGGTGTGAGTCGCCTGCTGGTGCAGCGAGCGCTTGCGGCGCATGGCGGACTCGATCCCAAGCTGGTCGCCCAGCGCATGATGGCTTACACCAGCGCCTTGCATCGGCCCACAGCGGCTGCGTATGCTGCGCTCAGCGCTGCGCCAGACGCTGGCGACAGCCCCGCCAACAGCGGCCAGCCGTATCCGTTTTTTCTTGCTCATGCGCTCGACCTTGACCTTTGCATGGACCCTCCTGAAGGCACAACATCCAATGCAGCGGGTGCTTCAGGATCTGGGGACAACGCGCAGCTGCTGGCTGCGCACATGACCAGGCGTCTGGGCCCGCCGCAGGACTGGCAGGTCGAGTGGAAATACGACGGGATTCGCGGCCAGCTGGTCAGGCGCGCAGGGCAGACCTGGCTCTGGTCGCGCGGCGAGGAACTGGTGACCGAGCGTTTTCCCGAAATTGCAGCGTTGGCGCAGACCTTGCCCGATGGCACCGTGCTCGATGGCGAGATCCTGGTCTGGCGCCACGAGTCGAGTCTGCCGGCCAGCGCCGACATGGCTGGCGAGTCGGCAGGCCGCCCGGCACCCTTTGCCCTCCTGCAGCAGCGCATCACGCGCAAGACCTTGCCTAAAAAACTGCTGGCCGAAGCGCCGGTGATATTTCTGGCCTACGACCTGCTGGAATGGCAGGGCCGCGATCTTCGCAGCGCGTCCCAGCGCGAGCGCCGTGCCACGCTTCAAACTGCGCTGGCCGGCGGCTGCATCCGCATTTCGCCACTCGAGCGCTTGCAGACTTGGGGCCAGTACATCGAGCTGCGCCGGCAGTCGCGCCAGCGAGGCGTTGAAGGCTTCATGCTCAAGCGGCTGGACGCAGCCTATGGTGTGGGTCGCAGCAAGGCCGAAGGCCTGTGGTGGAAATGGAAAATTGACTCCCTGACGCTCGATTGCGTGCTGATCTACGCCCAGGCCGGTCACGGCCGGCGCGCCACGCTTTACACCGACTACACCTTCGCCGTCTGGAGCCGACCGCCGCTCGATGCCGCCGAGGCTGAGGCAGCGATTTCAACGCCGGCGCCGCGTGTGCAGGCGGCAGCCGGCGGTGGCGCTGCAGCGGCTAATGAGCCGCTGCAACTGGTCGCCTTCGCCAAGGCCTATTCGGGCCTGACCGATCTGGAGTTCAAGCAGATTGACGCGGTGATCCGAAAGACCACGCTGGAGAAATTCGGCCCGGTGCGAAGCGTCAGGCCCAGCCTGGTTTTTGAGCTGGGTTTTGAAGGCGTCAGCCCGAGCCCGCGCCACAAAAGCGGTGTGGCGGTCCGGTTTCCGCGCATGCTCAGGATCCGCGCCGACAAACCTTTGCACGAGGCCGGTAGCTTGCAGGATTTACAGGTTCTGATGCGCTTGAACGATAAGCCAAGAGGCTCCGCCGCGGGTCGGTTTGACCTTTGATGAGCGCGTGCCGGGAACTCAGCCAGGGTTTTTCGGGGCTGGTAACATCTCTCATGCTCATGAATTCCAACACGCCCACAGTGCCCCGAACGGCGCTCTCTGCCGACGATGAAGGCATCCCTGTATCGATGAAGATTCGCGAGCGGATTGCCGCGTCTCGCAAGCGCTTTCATGCCAACGACAATATCGCCGAATTCATTGAGCCGGGCGATCTTGAAAAGCTACTCGACGAGGTCGAGGGCAAGATGAAGGGCGTGCTCGAAAGTTTGGTCATAGACACCGACAACGACCACAACACCAACGACACGGCCCGGCGTGTCGCCAAGATGTACCTCAACGAGGTTTTCAAGGGGCGCTATGTGCAAGCGCCGGCCATCACTGAATTTCCAAACGCCGAGCGTCTGAATGAACTGATGATCGTCGGTCCGATCACCGTTCGCAGCGCCTGCTCGCATCATTTTTGCCCTGTCATTGGCCAGGTCTGGATCGGCGTCATGCCCAACGAGCACACCAATGTGATCGGCCTGTCAAAGTACGCGCGTTTGGCCGAATGGGTCATGGGCCGCCCGCAGATCCAGGAAGAAGCCGTGGTGCAACTTGCCGACCTGATTCAGGAAAAAACGCAACCCGATGGCTTGGCCATCGTGATGGAAGCGTCGCATTACTGCATGGGTTGGCGCGGGGTGAAGGACCTTGACAGCAAGATGATCAACTCCGTGATGCGCGGGGTGTTTTTGAAAGACCCGAACCTGCGCCGTGAATTTCTGGCGCTGATTCCGAAGAAGACCAACGGCTGAACTCCCCGGCCTTATCGGCCTTTTTTCAGCCTGACCCTTGCGACATTGCGCTCCCACAGCCCAAAGGATTTTTCATCATGTTGGTACGTCTCCTTTATGCCAGCCGCGCGGCTGATCCCCAGAGCCCAGAAGCTACGGACGCCATCCTGGCACAGTCTCGCAGTCACAACCCGGCCTGCGGCATCACCGGCATTCTTTGCTACGGCGGCGGCATCTTCTTGCAGGCGCTCGAGGGTGGTCGCATGGCTGTCAACGAGCTGTACGCGCACATTCTCAAGGACCCGCGCCACAAGGATGTGGTGCTTTTGAGCTATGACGAAATCAGCGAGCGCAGCTTTGGCGGCTGGACCATGGGAATGGTCAATATCGCCAAGCTCAACACCTCCATCTTGCTGAAGTACTCCGAGCGTCCCGAACTCGACCCGTATTCGGTGTCTGGCAGTGTTTCCCTGGCTTTGCTGCTCGAATTGATGGCCACTGCCGCGATTGTCGGCCGCGCCTGAAGCCGAGAGTCCTTGAACGACTTGCTCGCCGGCTGCGATTTCTCCAGCAGCCCCAGTCGCCGCAAGCCCATCGTGTTTGCCACCGGCGCCTTGCAGGGTGGGCGGGTCCAACTCCTGCAACTCGAGCCTGTCGATTCCCTGGATGAATTTTCTAGCTGGCTGCGCAGGGACAGATCTTGGCTTTGCGCCTTTGACTTTCCATTTGGCCTGCCGCGCGAGCTGGTCCAAACACTGGGCTGGCCCGATCAGTGGCTGGCCTGCATGCAGCACTATGCCGGCCTGACGCGCGCCGAGATCCGCAGCTGTTTCGCTGCTTTTTGCAATGCACGGCCCGCCGGCAACAAGTTTTCTCATCGCGCCACCGACCTGCCTGCCGGCTCCAGCAGTTCCATGAAATGGGTCAATCCGCCTGTGGCTTACATGCTCCATGCGGGTGTGCCGCGTCTGATCGACGCCGGAGTGCAAACCCCGGGTTTGGGCGATCCGGACCGGGCGGCGAGTTCGGCGCGCGTTGCGCTTGAAGGCTACCCAGGCTTGCTGGCGCGTGAACTGCTGGGCGGCGCCAGGCGCAGCTACAAAAACGATGCCAAGGCTCAGCAGACGCCAGAGCGTCTGATTGCCCGCAAAGACATGCTCACCGCCCTGGAAAACGGCCAGACGCGTCTGGGCTTGCGCTTGAAGCTCACACACGCGCAACGTGACCGCCTCGTCGACGACGCCACCGGCGATTCGCTCGACGCGGTGTTGTGCCTGATGCAGGCGGCCTGGGCCGGGCAGCAACAAGGTCTCGGCAAGCCTCGCTATGGATTGCCTGATGTCGTCGATCCGCTCGAAGGCTGGATCATCACCGCCTGAGCCATGGGCGCGTGACAATGATTGACGTGGTAGGGGATGCAGAGTCAGAGGCTGAGTCAGGACGCGTCATGGCAGTTCAGCAGGGCCGATGCCGGTCGGCATGAAGGGAATCCCGATGCGATGGCGCAAATGGTGGGGTCTTGGTGCCTTGCGCAAGGCGCAATTGTTCAGGCAGTTGACGGCCCTGTGGTTCATGCTCAAGGAGCCGCGGGCGCCGTGGGCGCCCAAGTTGGTGGCTTTTGCCGTGCTGGCCTACGCATTGAGCCCGATTGACCTGATTCCCGATTTCATTCCCGTGCTGGGCTTGCTGGATGACCTGATCTTGCTGCCGCTGGGCGTGGCGTTGGCGATCTGGCTGGTGCCCGCGCCCTTGTGGCGCGAACTGCTGGAGAAGTCGGACCAGTTCCAGGGGCGCCTGCCCAAAATGTTGACGGGTCTCCTGTTGGTCCTGCTCATCTGGGGCCTGGCGATCTTTGGCTTGGCCTGGTGGTTGCTGACTGAACTGGTGCGTGCATGAAGCGACTGAGTCCCCACCCGGCCATTGCCCGGGCCTTGGCCCGGCTGGTCCTGGTGGCAACG
>CAJAOB010000460.1 GCA_903941205.1 uncultured Burkholderiales bacterium
CACGGCCGCCGGCATCATCGCCGCGACCTCGCAGCAGTACCCGCTGAAGATGGCCGCCATGGGCGTTGCCGCCGGCGTCGAATACGCCAAGACCGGCAAGAAAGCTTCTGGCTACACCGACACGGGCGTGACGCTGATTGCCAGCAAGCCGGTCAAAGGCGTTGACAGCAAAGACACCAAGGTCGGCACCGACCTGTGCTGGGGCAACAAGTAATTTCTTGATCTAAGAAGGACTTTGGCGGTTTGCGGGGCTGGCCGACGCCGGCTGGCCCCGTATCCTTTTCGCCGATTCGGCCCGGCCAGGGCCGCTGTTGCCTTTGTTGTTCGTGTTTTAAATTCAAGGCTCTTTCGCCATGTCAAGCGCTCCCACTCAACGTCATATCCCCTGGGGAGCCCTCGGCCCCTGGCTGGCCCTGGCCGCTGCCTGCCTGTTTTTTGCCTCGCAGTCCGACCGTTTCCTGACCGGCCCCAATCTTTCGCTGATCCTGCAACAAGTCATGGTCGTGGGCTTGCTGGCCATCGGCCAGACCCTGATCATCCTGACCGCCGGCATTGACCTTTCCTGCGGCATGGTGATGGCGCTGGGCGGCATGGTCATGACCAAATTTGCCGCCGACTTCGGCCTGCACCCGATCGCCACCATGGCTTGCGGCATCGCCGTCACGGCCGCCTTTGGCCTGATCAACGGCCTGCTCATCACCAAGATCAAGCTGCCGGCCTTCATCGTCACGCTGGGCACCATGAACATCGCCTTTGCCGTGACACAAATTTACTCGGGCGCGCAAACCGTGACCGACCTGCCGCCAACGTTGACCGCGCTGGGCAACACCTTCAACTTTGGCGCGGAGTTCAGTTATGGCACCGTGCTGATGGTGGCGCTTTACGTCGCCGCCTGGTTCGTGCTGCGCGACACCGCACCGGGCCGGCACCTCTACGCGGTGGGCAACAACCCCGAAGCCGCGCGCTTAACCGGTATTCCGGTGGGCCGCGTGCTGATCGGCGTGTACGTGATTGCCGGCATTTTTTACGGTATCGCCGCCATGCTGTCAGTGGCCCGCACGGGCGTGGGTGACCCGCAAGCCGGCCAGACTGAAAACCTCGACGCCATCACCGCCGTGGTGCTGGGCGGCACCAGCCTGTTTGGCGGGCGCGGCATCATCCTGGGCTCGCTGGTGGGCGCGGTCATCGTGGGCGTCTTCCGCAATGGCCTGACCTTGATGGGTGTGGCTTCGGTGGTGCAAACCCTGATCACCGGCATTCTGGTCATTTTGGCCGTGGCCGCAGACCAGATGTCGCGCAAAGGAGCACGTTGATGAGCGCGTTGAATGCTGCAGCCCCGCTGGTGATGCAGGCCAGGGGCCTGGTCAAACGCTATGGCCAGGTGACCGCTCTCGACGGCGCCGACTTTGAACTGCGCGCGGGCGAAATCATGGCGGTCATTGGTGACAACGGCGCCGGCAAATCCTCGCTGATCAAGGTGCTCTCGGGTGCCACCGTGCCCGACGAAGGCGAGTTGCTGCTCGACGGCCAGCCGGTGCACTTTCGCTCGCCGATTGACGCGCGCCGCGCCGGCATTGAAACTGTCTACCAGGACCTGGCCGTGGCCCCGGCCATGACGATTGCCGAGAACCTGTTCATGGGTCGTGAGATCCTGCGGCCCGGCCCGCTGGGCAAGCTGTTTCGCATCCTCGACAAGGGCGCCATGCTCAAGGAAGCCATGCGCCACATGGACGACCTGAAGATCGGCATCCGCTCGATGACCCAGGCCGTCGAAACGCTTTCTGGCGGCCAGCGCCAGGGCGTGGCGGTGGCACGCAGTGCCGCCTTTGCGCGCCACGTGGTCATCATGGACGAGCCGACCGCAGCCCTGGGCGTGAAAGAGGGCAACATGGTGCTCGAGCTGATTCGCCGCGTGCGCGACAAAGGCCTGCCGGTGATCCTCATCAGCCACAACATGCCGCATGTCTTTGACATCGCCGACCGGATTCACATCCAGCGGCTCGGCCAGCGCGCCGCCGTGGTCAACCCGCGCGTCATCAGCATGAGCGACACCGTGGCCGTGATGACCGGCGCCAAGCGTGTCGAAGACCTGCCTGTCGAGGCGCTGGCCTGAGGCGCAAGGCCTTTTCCCTTTCTTATTACCCGACGGTTTCATGCTGAAAAATATCGATCCCCTGCTGTTCCCCGAGCTGCTCAAGCTGCTGGCTGAAATGGGCCACGACGATGCGCTGGTGCTGGCCGACGCCAACTTCACTGCCTTGCAGCTGGCCCAGGGTAAACCGGTGCTGCGCCTGCCCGGCGTCAGCATGCAGCGCGCCGTGCAAGCCATTGAGTCGGTGCTGCCGCTGGTGGCCGACGTGCCGCATCCGGTGGCCTTCATGCAGGTCAGCGACAGCGCGGCCGGTTACCGCTCGGCCGTGCAGCGCGAGGTGCTGGCGCAGTTGCAGCCGGCTTTTCTGCCCGGCCAAAGCGCCGAGGCGCTCGAGCGCTACGCCTTTTACGAGCGCACGCGCAAGGCCTACGCCATCATCGTGACGGGCGAGCTGCAACCCTTTGCCAACTTCATCTTGCGCAAAGGGGCGGTGGGCGACAATCTGCGCCCATGACAGCCCCTGCGGAAACCGCCTCCCATGCCGCCTTGCCGCCCGAGGGTCCGGCACTGCTGCGTCCGCGCGGCTCCAACCACGTCGGCATGCGCCAGTTCAACGAGCGTGTCGTGTTGCACGCGATCCGGCTGCACGGCAGTTTGCCCAAGGCCGAAGTCGCCCGCCTGACCGGGCTGACGGCGCAGACCATTGGCCTGATCACCACGCGGCTCGAAGAAGACGGCTTGCTGCTGCGCCACGAGCGTGTGCGCGGACGCATCGGCCAGCCTTCGGTGCCGCTGGCGCTCAACCCGGATGGCGCTTTTTCCATCGGCATCAAGGTGGGGCGCCGCAGCGCCGACTGGTTGCTGGTGGATTTCACCGGCCGGGTGCGCCAGCGCGAAAGCATCACCTACCCCTTTCCCGACGCGCAGAGCTTGCTACCCACGCTGGGCCGGCGCCTGGGCGACATGATCAGCGGGCTCGGGCCGCTGAGCGCGCGCCTGGTCGGCGTCGGGGTGGCCGCGCCTTTCTGGCTCGGGGGCTGGCACCGCATGCTGGGCTTGTCGGCCGCGCAGTCGGACACCTGGAACCAGGTGGATCTGGGCGCCGAGGTGCAAAAGCAGTCGCCGGTGCCGGTGAGCTTTGCCAAAGATGCTTCGGCCGCCTGCGTGGCCGAACTGGTGGCCGGGCGCGGGCAAGACCTGAAAAGTTTTTTGTACCTGTTCGTCGACACCTTTGTGGGCGGCGGGCTGGTCATCAATTCGCAGCCACACTGGGGCGTGCATGGCAACGCCGGCGCGGTGGCTTCGCTGCCGCTGCAAGCCGCCCAGCCCGGCGCGGAGCCGTCGCAGCTGATCACCCGCGCTTCGCTGTGGGAGCTGGAGCAGCGCTTTCTCGCCCTGGGCCTTGATGCCAGCGCCGCGTATGGCGAGCGCGCGCTCGAGCCGCCTTATGCGGAGCAAACCGCCGAATGGCTCGCCAATGCGGCCACCGCGCTGGCCCACTGCGTCATCAGCGGCACGGCCTTTCTGGACATTGAAGCGGTGGTGATCGACGGCTCGTTGCACGGCCCGCTGTTGCTGCGGCTCATTGAGCAGACGCGGCGCGCGCTGGACCGCTACAACTGGGAAGGCCTGTGGCGCACGCCGGTGGTTGAAGGCAGCATCGGCTCCGACGCACGCGCACTCGGCGGCGCCTTGCTGCCGCTGCACGCCAATTTCGCGCCCGACCGCGACCTGTTTCTCAAGGTGGCGGTGTAAGGCTGCGGCCTTGGGCCCGCGGTTTTTCGGCGAGCTTGCGGGCCCGCCGGCCCAGGGATAATCCGCCGCATGAACCCACGTTGGAAACCCAGTGCCACGGTCGCCGCCATCATTGCCCGCGAAGTGGGCGGCGTGACTGAGTTTTTGCTGGTCGAGGAACACACACCCGAAGGCCTGCGCCTGAACAACCCGGCCGGCCACCTGGACCCCGGCGAGAGCCCCGTCGAGGGCTGCGCGCGCGAGGCGCTGGAAGAAACCGCCTTTCATTTCCGCCCCACGGCGCTGGTCGGTGTTTACCTGTCGCGCTTTCAGCGGGAGCGGGCTGACGGGCGCGACGACATCACGTATTTGCGCTTTGCCTTTTGCGGCGAGCTGGGTGACTTTGTGGCCGGCCAGGCGCTGGACGACGGCATTGTGCGCACCCTGTGGCTGAGCGCGGATGCCATTCGCGCCTGCCCCGAACGCCACCGCAGCCCCCTGCTGATTCAGTGCATGGACGACTACCTGGCCGGCCGGCGGCATCCGCTCGAGGTCATCACCACCGACGCCAGCGTATACCGGTAAAACGCCTCAGGCCCGGGCGGTCAGCGCTGCGCGCAAATGCGCATGAAACATCTTGGCCGGCGCGCGCAGGCTGGCGCCGTGGCGCGTGGTCAGGCCCAGCACGCGCGACACCGCAGGCCCGGTCAGCGGCACGCCGACCATGGTCGGGTGCGACTCGGGCAGCGCCAGGCGCGGCACGGCCGCCACGCCCAGCCCGGCTTCCACCATGCCCAGCAAGGTCGCCATGTGGCTGACTTCAAAGCGATAGACCGGGTCCACCCCGGCCCGGGCCATGGCGTCGTCCAGCAACTGGCGGTTGCCGCTGGAGCGTGCGGCTGTCATGAGGCGCTCATCGCCCAGGTCTGACCAGGCGAGCGATGCGCGCCCGGCCAGCCGGTGATCGCGCCGCATGGCCAGCACGAAGGGGTCGGTGTGGATCGGCTCGAAGTCCACGCCGGGCACTTGCCGGTCCAGAAAGCTGATGCCGAAATCGGACTCGCCAGAGATCACGCTGGCCAGCACCTGACCGGCCGCCTCGTCGATCACGCGCACCCGGATCAGCGGGTATTGCTCGGTGAAGGCGCCCAGCACCGAGGGCAGGAAATGGATGGCCGCCGAAGGCACGCAGGCCACCGTCACACGGCCGCTGCTGCTGGCGGCAATGTCCGAGATGCCGAGGATGGCGAACTCCAGATCGTCAAGCGCAGCGCGTGCCCGCTCCAGAAACACCCGGCCCATCGGCGTCAGCTCGACCGCCCGCGTCGTGCGGTTGAACAGGCGCGCGCCCAAAATGGTTTCGAGCTTGTCGATGCGCCGGCTCAGCGCCGGGGCCGACAGATGAATCTGCTCGGCCGCCGCCCGAAAGCTGCCGCGCTCGGCCACGGCGACAAAGGCCTGCAGCTGCTGCAAATCAAAATTGATGCGTGACATGCACCAATGCTAGCAAAAGTTGCACTTCACAGCGCCTGGCGCAGAAAGCATCATCGCGGCCAGCAACCCAAGGACCGGAGACGAACATGCACACCAAACTCATTTATTCCATGGCCGCCAGCGTGCTCAGCCTGCTGGGCACATCCCCTGCGCTGGCGCAGGGCTGGCCCGAGAAAACCGTCACCATCGTGGTGCCCACGGCCGCCGGCGGCGCCAATGACGCCATGGCCCGCATCATTGCCCAGGGCCTGAGCGCACGTCTGGGCAAGCCGGTGGTGGTGGACAACAAGGCCGGCGCCAACGGCGCCATTGCGGCCGAGTTTGTCGCCCGGGCACCGGCCGACGGCTACACCATCATGTTCGGCTACATCGCCACGCACGGCATCAACCCGGCGCTGCAAAAACTCAAATACGACCCGGTCACCGACTTCGAGCCCATCGGCATGGTGGCGGCGTCGCCCACGCTGCTGGTGGCGCACAACGGCGTGCCCGCCAAAAACGCCAAAGAGCTGGTGGCGCTGGTCAAGGCCAAGCCGGGCACCTTCAGCTACGCCACGGCCGGCAACGGCACCGCGCCGCACATCGCCGGCGAGTTGTTCAAGCTGGCTGCCGGTCTGGATGCGGTGAGCGTGCCCTACAAGGGCTCGGCCCCCGCCGTGGTGGACACCATCGCTGGCAACACGCAGTACATGTTTCCCAGCCTGTTCACGGCCTATCCGCAGGTCAAGGGCGGCAAGCTCCGGGCGCTGGGCATTGCCGGCGAAAAGCGTTCGGCAGTGCTGCCTGACGTGCCGACGCTGGCCGAACAAGGCATTGCCAACGTCAACATGTCGCAGTGGTACGCCATGTTTGCGCCGGCCAAAACGCCCAAGGCCGTGGTCGAGCGACTGAACCGCGAGATGAATGCCGTGCTCAACGACAAGGCCAACGCCAAGCGCATTGAAGACCAGGGCGCCGAAGTCGAGACCGGCACGTCCGAGCAGCTCAAGGTGCTGGTGCAAAAAGAAGTGGGGCATTGGAAGAGCGTCG
>CAJAOB010000461.1 GCA_903941205.1 uncultured Burkholderiales bacterium
ATCGTGCATTTTCTCAATACCCCTTGCGCACGCGGTCGCCAGGGATTGGCAAAGCCTGGTTCGTCACCGGGCTCATGCAGGCCCACCGTGCAATATCACTTGTTGCTTCATGAAGGGATCCGGCCAATCAACCAGCGCTGCGTCCCTGCCCTGGTAGCGGAAGTCGCTTGCACCTTTGCCATTTTCAAGGGGCCGGTTCCAGCATAACTCTGGTCTCACCTTGCTGGCCGGGTCGATTTTGAAGGCCACAAGGCCGGCATAAAAAGCCACACTGTACAGGCTTTGAAAGTCTCGCATGCCCTCTTTATTGTCAATTTTCGGAGACTCACCGGGGTTAAAGTGCGTCATGCGAGCGGGCAGGTAATCTGTTGAATCCTTGGCGTATTTCAAAAAGGTATGCTCGCGGTGCCTTGCAAACTCTTTCATGAAACTTGTGATCGTATCTTCGACCGCGATGACACATTTTTTAGTGGCTGCCCGAATCGCCTCTGAGACCGTCACGATCTGCTGAAAGCTCTGGTGGCCGCCGTCATCGAGCAGCGCATCAAACGGGCCTATCTTAGCCAGGGTTTCTCGCCAGAACTGCGGGTTGCCCTGATCACCAATGTAAATTTCGAAACCGTGCTCACGCCACTTCAGCGCACCCGGGTTGAGGTCGATGCCGATAATCCGTGCGTCTTTACCCAACCAGTCGCGCCACATGAAAAGCGAGCCGCCATTGAGAACGCCGATTTCAACGAAGGTGCAGGCGGTGCCACGCAAATGGGCAAACAGATCCACATAAATTTCAAAGTAATTCGTGACCTTGTAAGAAGGTTCGGGTGATGTCCGGTAACTTTGTAACAACTGGCCCAGAGGGTCCAGCGCTTTAAAATTTTTATGATCTTTAAGATCTTTCAGGCCTTCCGGAGGCTGATTTTTCATAGATTCCACGATTTATATCCCTATCCTGTGAAATGATTTTAAGCGCCGTCTCACCCACTCTTTGAGCGATTTGACTTTCCCTGCCGCGGCGTGAGCCTGCAATTCGTTTTTTCCCTGCCGAGACCTTGTCCGGGCGCGCAGATTCATGGTGTGCCGCGCCGCGGCGCGCGCACCACCGCCTCAGCCTCAGCCTCAGCCATAGCCTGTGTTTGTCGCTGTTCCTTCGCTTCGTTCCCGTGAGCCAGTCGGGCCGGCCCGCGATCGTCCAGACCGTGCTTGTGCCAGGCGCGCAGTTGCGGGCCGGGGTCTGAGTCGCCTGCACGGCGCGCGGCCAAGGGTTCCAAGGCCGCCAGCAACCGGGCGGTGTTGGCATCCAGGCTGTGAGCGGTCTCTGCCATGCGTCTGGCCCGCGCGCTGTAGTCTGCGTACAGCCGCTCGTCATCAAACAAGGCCTCGATATGCCGCAGCAGCGGCTCCAGCGCTGCGTCGCTGGGTACGCGGGTGTAGGGCGGCTTGTAGATGTCTGCATCAAAACTCAGCACAAAACCTGCGTCACCCAAGGTTTCGGGCATACCGCCGCAGTCCGTGATGAGGGCCGGGATACCGTTGAGCATGGCTTCTACCAGAACGCGCCCGGCGCTTTCCCACCACAAGCTCGGTGCCAGCAAGACCCGCGCGCGGCCATAAACAGGCCGCATATCAGGGGAATTTGGCGTCACGACCACGTTGGGCAAGCTGTCGCAGGGCGAGTGACTGGCGCTGGAGGCGTTGGAGGCGCCGGAGGCGCAGCGCAGCGCCTGGACCCACTGCCCGCGCGACTCGACCACCTCCAGCACCAGCTCCGGACGGCGCTCATTCAAGAGCATGGCCAGCCTGGCGACGATGTGCATGCCCTTTTCGGGGCGTGGATTCACAAAGAGCAAGCGCTTGCGCGCATGACTTGTCGCCAGCACCTTTGAGGTCTCGATAAAGGCACCCACCGGCACCGGCCGGACCTGCTGGCGCTCTTGGTAAAGCTGCGCGGTGGCGCGGGAATCGGTAAGCACAAGATCCACATCGCGGCACCAGCGCGATTGCGCATATTGGCCATTGGCGAGGTAAAAAACCGAGGGCAGCGCCCGCACCCGCGCCTCATACGGGATCAACAGGTCCAGCGGCTGCCCCCCCAGAAAAAACACCAGGTCGGGCTTGAAGCCGTCCAGGGTCTGGCGGTACAGCGCCAACCAGGCGCTCTCCTCGCGGCAGCTCATCTGAGGCCGCCCGGTTTGTGCGGTGACGTAGAGCTGGTGATGAAGCGAGCCGTCGGCCAGCGTCACCACTGTGTGGCGCCTGGCTTGCACCGAGGGCCAGCTGCCCAGCAGGCCGGCGGTTCCGCGCTCGCTGTCAAAGACCGTCGCGCCCAACACCGCCAGCTCGTAGCCATGCGCAGAGAGTTGCAACAGCATCTGGCGCACGGCCATGGACGCACCGCTGGACGTGTCCAGCAGGCAGTACACGCTGGCCCACAAAAGGCGGGGTTTGCGGGAAACTTGCATCGAGGGAACAGGCCAAAAAAAAGATTTCTCAGACAGCACAGCAGCACCGCAGTGCAGCAGTGCAACAGAACGGGGCCAAGGAAAAAAGCCCCCAGACCTTGTGGGTCCGGAGGCTTTTTGACTTGAGGCCAGCTCTTTGAGAAGCTGGCACCCACAGAGGCCGCGATTAAGCCGAGATAACCGGTTGCGGGATACGCATCAAGTAGTCTGCGAAGTAGTCGGTCAAGGTGAAGTCGGCAACCTGCACCACGATGTCGGTGGCCTGGAAGTCCTCGATATTGATACCGCCGTTCACGTCGTCGCCTAGCAGGTGGATCACACCGTCAGCAACACCGTCCAGGTTGGCATCGAAGAACAACAGACTACCGATCTCAGCCCTTGCCGGGAACTCACTGTTGAAGTCAAGTCCTGACTCCTCAGCCCACTTGAAGTCTGCATCGAACGGCGCCAGGAAGGTGCCGTCTGCATCCGTCAGGTAGTACTGGATGTCATCGTCAGAGCTCGAGAACGCCGCGTTGGCCGCTTCCAGAGCATCTTCATACGACTCAGCAACCGTGTCTGCCATCTCGAAGTTGCCGTCGGAGCCGTCCTGCAGACTCGAGTCCACAAGGGTGCGGAAGACGATCTGATCGCGTACCCCGGCTTCACCAGTTCCCATCTCGAAGTCCGTGATGATGTCGGCCGTGTTCAGGTCAATGCCGCCGTCGTCAGAGTTGCCGGCAATGCCGTCTTCCCCATCGTCGTTCATCTCGGACGCACCATGCCCCACGAGTGCGCCGAAAGACTCCGCCAGAGCAGAGACATCCTGGATTCCATCGTCTCCCGATGCATCGCTGAGATCTGTCAACAGCAGGGTGCTGCCCGTGACAGAGCCGGTCCAATCTACGCCGAAATCTGCAAAGCCATCGGTGTCAGACAAATTACCAAGCAATCCATTCAGGACATCGGTTGCGTCATCGCCGTCCGAAGCAATGTAGTTCAGCCCGAATCGGAGGCAAATCGGGAAGGCCAAGAAGAGGACGAACGAGGGGATGGTGTAGGCGAGGATCGACCAGTTCAGCGAAAGGACCTTCGCCTGGTCGCCCG
>CAJAOB010000462.1 GCA_903941205.1 uncultured Burkholderiales bacterium
CCCGGCAGGGCCCCGCGCAAACACAGTGCAGCGCAGACAGCGCACACACGGCGAACCCCCGACACGGCGCGCAAAGCTCAAGCATCACTCAGGCCGCCGCCCCTCAAACGCGTCCTGAAACAAAGCCCGCAAAGCCGTGCGGTCCAGCGCACGCGGGTTCGGGTACTGGTTTTGCACTGCGATATCGCAAGCCTTGTCCAGGTCTTGCTCACGCATGCCGATGTCGCGCAGCGCCACGGCCGCGCCGTTGTCACGCGCCAGGTCAAACACCGCCGCCGGCGCGCTCGGGCCGCCCAAGGCCTGGGCAATGTCGCGCATCGCCTCGGGTGCGGCCGCCGCGTTATAGGCCAGCGCATGCGGCAGCATCACGGTGTGGCACTCGGCATGCGGCAAATTGAAAGTGCCGCCCAGCGTGTGGCACAGCTTGTGATGCAGCGCCATGCCCACGCTGCCCATGACGATACCGCACAGCCAGGCGCCATAAAAAGCATCGGTGCGCGCGGCCAGATCGGTTGGCTGCAAGCGAATCGCCGGCAGCGCGCGGCCCAGCGCGGCAATGCCTTCGCGGGCCATGAAATTGATCACCGGATTGCGGTCTGGCGCATACAAGCCCTCGGCCGAATGCGCAATTGCATTGATGCCGCTGGTCACGCTCATGCCCACCGGCAAGCCCAGTGTGAGCTCCGGGTCGTAAATCACGCAACGCGGCACCACGCGCGGGTCCTTGCCGGTCTTCTTCATGCCGCCCTCAGTGATGCCGTACACCGGCGTCATCTCCGAGCCCGCGTAGGTGGTCGGAATGGCGATGATGGGCAAGCCCGACTCCAGCGCAATCGCCTTGCCCAGGCCGGTGGTCGAGCCGCCGCCAATGGCCACGGCGCAATCGGCGCCCAACTGCTGCGCGATCAGCCGGGCCTCACGGGCCGTCTCGATCGGCACATGCATGACGGCGCGGTCAAACACGCCGGCCGCCCGCGCGCCCAGCAAGTCAGCCACCATTTCGGCCGAGGCGCGCTGCTCGGGCGTGGACAAGACCAGCGCACGCTTGAAACCCAGCGCGTCGATTTCGCGTTCAAGGTGCCGGATCGAGCCGGCGCCAAACACCACGCGGGCCGCGTTGGCGGTGTAAACAAAGGCTTCTGTCGCTTGCATCGCTGTCGTTCTTTCTTTTCAGGCTCGGGTCAATTCAGCCGGTCGGTCGGCAAACCGGCACTGCGCTCGACCGCCTTGATGATGGCCGCGTAATCGTCGAGCGCGTCGCCTTGCGCCACCGCCGCTTGCATCAGTTGCTGCGTCATGGCCGTTTGCGGCAGCGGCGCATGCAGCGCCTGGCCGGCGCCCATGATGAGCGATAAATCCTTGAGCATCTGCTCGACCGTGAAAGTCGGCGTGAAATCACGCACGCCCAGCTGCACCGCCTTGGCCTTGAGAATGGGCGAGCCGACCGCACTGGCGCACAGCACCTGCCACATGTCCTGCCAATCGAGACCGCCCTTGCGGCCCAGCGTGAGACCCTCTGAAAGCATGGCGCTGGTCTGCGCAATCATCAGGTTCACGACCAGCTTCATGAGCCGGGCCTGCTCGCCCTCGCCCAGGTAAAAACGGTGGGGGCCGAGCAGGCCGAGCATCGGCAGCGCGGCCTCGTAAGCGGCGCGCGGCCCCGAAGCCATGACGGTCAGCTGCGCGGCCTCGGCCATGTGGTTGTTGCCCGACACCGTGCAGCGCAGACAGCTCAGGCCTGCCGCATCGCACAAGCCGGCAGCCTCGGCAGAAGCCGCTGGCGACACCGTGCTGGTATCCACATACAGCGTGCCGGCACCCGCGTTGGCCGCCACCAGCGCCGCCACCTCGAGCAGCGCGGCATCACCCGGCAAGGAAGACCAGACCATGCCGGCTTCGCGCAGGGCCCGTGCGGCGTCCATGGTTTTCAGGCCGCGCTCGGCGGCCAGCGCCAGCCGTTCAGGGCTGAGGTCGCTGACGCTGACTGCATGACCGGCGCGCTGCAAATGGCTGGCCATGGGCAAGCCCATCTTGCCCATGCCTATGAAATGAATCCGCGCCATCAGACGGCTGGCTCGGCGGCCACACTGGCCTGCGTTGCCGCGGCCGGCGCCAGGCCGCCGGTGGTGCCGCCCATGAACTGGCCGTGGCCCATGTTGATCAGCCGGTTCCAGCGCTGCTGGCCCATGGTCAGGCCGATGAAAAAACCCAGCTCGACGATTTGCGGCGTTTCAAAGTGAGTATTCAGGCCCTGCCAAAGCTCGTCGGTCGACTCCAACCCCCAGGTGATGGCTTCGGCCAGCCGCAGCGCCGCCTTCTGGCGCGGGTTAAAGCGCTCGGCCTTGTCAAAGTCCAGCAGCGCCAGCACGTCGTCCTCGACCAAGCCCTGGGCCTGCGCCTTGAGCGAGCGCTGGTTACCGCAGTAATTGCAATTGACGGCCTGCGACACATACAGCCGGCAGAGCTCCTTGATGGCGTGGTCGCACACGCCCTGCACGAAAGTGTCATTCCAGGCATTGGCAAAAGACCAGAAAACCGCCGGCACATGGGCGCGAATGGCGTGGCTTTCGGGCCGGGGCGCGCCCTCGCGTGCGGCCCGCTCAAACTCGGCGCGCATCGCCGGGTCGGTGATGGCCGAAGCATTCACATAAGGCAGGCGTTGAACGTCTTGCGTCATGACGGATCTCCTGGTGATGGGCGCTCGAAAAGCGCGCGGGCTGAAAAGAAAAAGGCGGAAGAAACGAAACTCAAAAACGCAGGGCCTGGCGCCGGCATCAGGCCAGGGCCTGGCGGTAGTAAGACAGGTCGATGTAGCGTTCGGCCGCAGGCGGCTGGCCGTTCCACAGGCCTTCCATCTCGGCGCGAATGGCCAGCACGGCGGCAAAGCCCGGCAGACTGAAAGCGGCGTCGGGCGCCAGGCCCGAGCCGGCTTGCAGCATGGCTGCGTAAGTGCCTTCGGCCACCGCGTCGCCGAGCTTGAAATTGCGCGCCAGCAGCGCCAGCATGTCGCTGCGGCGGGCCGGGTCCATCACATCGCGCTGGCCTTGCACATAGGCGGCCAGATAGCGCGTGAGCACATCGGCATGGCTGGCGGCCCAGCTGCGCATGACGTAGGCGCCAGTGGCCTGGTAAGGGCCCAGCAGCGCGTACTGACTGCCCAGACTTTTGAGGCCCTGCGCGCGCACCGAAAACGAAAACGGCGGATTGATCATGCCGGCGGCCAGCGCCGGATCGGCCACCATGGCCGCAGCGCGCGGGCCGGTGCCGCCCGCGAGCTTGACGGCGTAGTCGCGGCCTTCAAGCAAGCCATGGTTCTTGAGAATTTTTTTGGCCGCCAGCGCATAGGCAGTACGCGGCGCATCCACCGCGAGCAGCTTGCCGCGCAAGTCCTCGATGCTGTTGATCTCTGAGCGCACCATCAGCTCGTTCATGCCAGCGTCGCCCCCGCAGACGATGACCACGTCGTGGCCGGCCTCGGCCATGGCCACGGCGTTGTCAACTGCCGCATGCGCAATCTCGAATTGCCCGGCGGCCAGACCGGCGCGCTGCTCGTCGGAGTTGGGCGTGTTCTGCACTTCGATGCGCAGGCCGCGACTGGCGAAATGACCGGCTTCCATGGCCGCCAGCAGCGGCAGGTTGCTGGAGGTGTTGAACACATTCACGCGCAGCAGGCTGAGCTGGCCGGCAGCCTCAGCCGGTGCGGCGGCGTGCAATGGGGAGGGCGTGGAAGACATGCTGGCTTTCAAAAAAAATGGCGGTGCGGCTTCGCAGATTCCGGATATTCAGGGGATTCAGGGATTCAATTATTTGAGGTTCGCAGCGTTCCCGCTTTCAGGCCTCGCCCGCCAGCGCGGCGCGGGCGATGGTTTCAGCGTTGATCGGCAAGTCGCGCATGCGCAGGCCCAGCGCGTCGGACACGGCGTTGGCAATGGCGGCGCTGACCGGGCCATGCGTGGCCTCGCCGGCGCCCACCGACTTGCAGTCCGGCCGGTGCAGCAATTGCACCTGCACCGCCGGCACCTCGGAAAACTTCAGGATCGGGTAGGTCTCCCAGCTGTTGCTGAGAATCCGGCGGCGGTCAAACTGGACCTGCTCCTTGGTGACCCAGCTGACCGTCTGGATCGCGCCACCCTCGATCTGGTTGATGACGCCGTCGGGGTTGATCACCCAGCCCACATCGACGGCGATCCAGAGCTGCGTCACGCGCAGGCTGTGGCCGGCTTCAATGGCCGCCACCACGGCGCAATAAGCCCCGCTGTTTTTGTATTGCGTCACGGCCAGGCCCATGCCGCGGCCTTCGGCGGGCACGCGCTGTGCCCAGCCCGACATGCTGGCGGCGGCCTGCAAGACGGCGCGCGCGCGTTCATCGGCCAAGTGCCGCAAGCGAAATTCGAGCGGGTCGCAAGCTGCCAGCACGGCGAGTTCGTCCATGAAGGATTCGGCCGCAAACACATTGCAATGCCCGCCCAGCGAGCGCAGCGAAGAAGTGCGGATCGGCATGTCCAGCACACGGTGGCAAATGCTGCGAAATTGCGCGAAGTCATAAATCGGCACCGCATTGCGCTCGGCGCCACCGCCCACCGCCATCGGCATGTTGATGGCTTGCAGGCGCTCGAAAGGCGGCTCGAGCAGCGCGGCAGCGCGCAACACCGGCGTGCTGCTGCGGCCCGGCCGCATGCTGTGGCCGTTGGACCAGAGCTCGTGCTGCCAGTCGCTGATGCGGCCGCTGGCGTCCAGCGCCGCGCTCATTTGCACCGACATGGCCGCACCAAAGGGCGCGCAGGCCAACTCGTCAGCGCGCGACCATTGCACTTGCACCGGCCGCCCGGGCACGCTGCGCGCCAGCAAAGCGGCGTCGCCCGCGGCGTCGTCGGCGCCGTTGTGCCCGTAGCAACCGGCGCCGTCCACATGCCGCACCACCACGGCCTCGGGCGCCAGGCCGAGCATCGTGGCCAGGTCTGCGCGCAGGTTGAAGACGCCCTGGCTGTGCGTCCAGACTTCCAGCGTGGCGGCGCTGGCAGTGCTGGCGCCCGGGTCCGGCTCAGCGGCCGGCTTGAAGCAGGCCACGGCGCAAGACGGCGCGATGGACGCATGCGCCAGGTAGGGCCTCGAATAGTTCGCGCTCAGGCGCCGGGCTTCAGGCTCGGGGGCCGGCGCCGGGTCTGCGCGCCTTTCGGCCACTTGGGTGGTTTGCGCTGGCTGCTGGCGCAAAAAATCGCTCATGTGCCGCATGTCGGGCAAGCTGTCGCTTTCCTGCCAGAGCGCCAGCGCGCTGAGCTTTTCATGCGCGCGCGCCGCCGCCTGCTCGGTCTCGGCCACCAGCCCCAAAAAGCTGCCGTCACGCAAAACCGCCAGCACGCCGGGCCAGCTGCGCGCCTGGTCAAGGTCGACCGACAGCAGCTGCGCCGCTGGCGAAGGCGTCTGCACCACCCGGCCGTACAGCATGCCGGGCAAGCGCAAATCATGAATAAAAGCCGGCCGGCCCAGCAGCTTGGCGGGCAGGTCCTGACGCGGCACCGACTGGCCGACCAGCGACTGCGCCGGCTGCGGCCTGGGGCTCGCCTGACCACTGGCCTGCACTTGCAAGAGCGCGTCATCGGCCAGCGCCCAGTAACTGGTCAACGCAGGCCCGGCGCCGCTGAAGATCGCGCCGTCCTGCACCCGCAGCGTGCCAACCTGTTCAGGCCTCAGGCCCAGTTGCCGGCGGGCCGCTTCAAGGTAGATCGCCCGGGCCTGCGCGCAGACCTGGCGCAGCGCGCTGCCGGAGTCCTGCACCGACAGGCTGCCGGCGGTGACGCCCTCGTTCGGGCTGTTGGCGGTGTCAGCCGGCAGCACCCGAACACGCTGCAAATCGACCTCCAGCTCCTCGGCGACGATTTGCGCCAGCGCGGTGCGAATGCCCTGCCCGAGCTCCACCTTGCCGCTGCGCACGCTGACCGAACCGTCGGCATGAACCGACAGCCAGCGGCCCAGCAAGGGGTTGTTTTGAAGGCTGGCCGGCAGCGCTGCCGGCACGCCTGCGCCGCTCATGCCGGGTTCCCGGCCGCAGCCATCACAGCGGCGGCCCGCAGCACGGCGCGCACCATGCGGTTGTGGCTGCCGCAGCGGCACAAATGCCCGTCGAGTGCCTGCCGCACCTGGTCTTCGCTGGGTTGCGGCTGGCGCGCCAGCAAGGCACTGGCCGTGATCAGGATGCCCGACAGGCAGTAACCGCACTGGGCGGCCTGCTCGTCCAGGAAAGCCTGTTGCAAGGGATGCAGCGCCGCTGGCGTGCCCAGCCCCTCGACGGTCAGCAGCTGCTTGCCTTCGACCGCCCACAAGGGCGTGTCACAGGCCGGCAGCGAAACGCCGTCAACCAGCACATGACAGGCGCCACACTGGGCCGCACCGCAACCGAAGCGCGTGCCGGTCAGGCCGCAGTCCCGCAGCGCTTGCAGCAAGGGCAGCGTTTCCTCGCCTTGCAGTTGCTGCGGGGCGCCGTTGAGATGCACGGCAAAGGAGCGAGAAGTCATCAGCGCAGTCGGTTGGATCAGTCGCTTGGATCAGTCGGCGGGTCGAATTCCGGGAAGGCGGCTTATTTGGGCGCCGACTTCATGACCGCGCCCAGCGTTGTGAACTCTTCCTTCATGTAGGCGTCAAATTGGTCGGGCGACATGGGCATGGCTTCGGCGCCGAGCTTGGCCAGGCGGTCTTTCACGTCGGCCTGGGCCAGGATGTTGCGCACCTCGGCGTTGAGCTTGTTGACCACGGCCTTGGGCGTCTTGGCCGGGGCCAGCATGCCGATCCAGAAGTCAAAGGCAAAACCCGGCAAGCCGGCTTCCGCCACTGTCGGCACGTCGGGCAAGGCGCCGGAACGCTTGGACGTGCTCACGGCAATGGCGCGCATGCGGTTGTCGCGGATGGACGGAATCGAAGCCAGCACGGGCGTGAACATGAAGTCAACCCGGCCGGCGCTGGTTTCCACAATGGTTTCAGGCGTGCCCTTGAACGGAATATGGGTGAGCTGGATGTTCGCCATGGCGCGGAATTTCTCGGCGTTCACATGGGTGGCGCTGCCCACACCGGCCGAAGCGTAGTTGAGCTGGCCGGGCTTGGCCTTGGCTGCGGCAATGAGTTCGCCCACGGTCTTGATCGGGCTGCCGGCGCCCACCACCAGCACGCTGGGCAGCGCAGCCAGCGGCGACACGCCCGCAAAGTCGCCCAGCGTGTCGTAGTTCAGGTTGGCGTACAGCGCGGGGTTGACCACGTGGCCGGTCGACACCACCAGCAAGGTGTAGCCGTCGGGCTCGCTCTTGGCGACCTGCGAAGCGCCCAGGGTGCCGCCGGCGCCGGGCCGGTTTTCAACCACCACCGGCTGACCCATGGAGGTGCTGAGTTTTTCGCCGACGATGCGGGCCATGATGTCGGTGGCACTGCCGGCCGTGAAAGGCACGACGATCTTGATGACCTTGCTCGGGTAGGCGCCTTGCGCCGTGGCGGCGGCCACGGCAAACACGGTGGCAGCGGCAATCAGTAAGCGTTTCATGTTGTCTCCTTGGGTTGTTGTCGGTCGGTGTCTGCTGGGATTCAAAGCCTGGCGCCAGCGCGCGGTTTCACAGCCCCATGGCCTGGGTGATTTTGTGGCCCGAGGCGCGCAGCGCCTGCAACTTGGGCGCCAGGTCCACGTCCAGCAACTGGCCGTGGCGCTTTTTCCATTGGCCGGCCACCATCACGCTGTCGATGTTGGACAAGGCGGTTTGCATCACGACGCTGTTGACCGCGTCATGGACCGGCTGCATGTTCAGATCGCTGGCGCGGATCATCACCAGATCGGCCTGCTTGCCGGCGGCCAGCGAGCCAATGCGGTGCGACTGCTTGAGCATGCGCGCGCCTTCAATCGTGACCCAGGCCAGCGCCTCGCGCGTGGTGATGGTCGAAGTGGCCGGAATAGTGCCGTGCGCGGCCCGGTGCGCCACGTTGTCCAGCGAGCGCTGAATGCCCAGCGCAATGCGCGCCTGCGACAGCATGTCGCCGCTCAGCACGCTTTCAAGGTCCACCCCCAGCGACGGCGCACGGCCAAAAGCGCGCAGCCGGCCGGTCAGCGGATGGCCGTGGCCCTGGCTCATTTCACTTTCGGCGGCCGCAGAAAAACTCAGTCCGAGCTCGCAAAAGCGCTGCAACTGGGTGTCGTCCAGCGCATGGCCATGCACGATGTTGATGTGGTCGCCCAGCAAGCCGGCGGCTTCGAGTTGTTGCCAGCCGTCCGGCGTGCGGGCCGGACCGCCGCCCTGGTGCAGCGAGGCAATCAGCCCGAGCTCGCGGGCCATGGCGAAGTCGTGCAGCGCCACGTCCAGCGTGGAGTAGTGCGGCCCTAGCACCGCCACCTGCACGCTGAGCAAGTCGCGCCCCTGGTGCGCCTTGAGCAGTCGCTCGGTTTCGGCGCGCGGATGCGGCGTCTCCCAGAAGGGTCGTTGGCCGGGTTGCGGGTCGGGCTTGGGCGTGCCATGGAAAAACGCCGCGCGAATGCCGGACTGCAGCAAGCCCTCAATCGCCGCGTCGTTGTGCGCTGGTGTCGGGTTGTTGTGGCACCAGTCGGCCAGCGTGGTGGTGCCGCAATTGAGCTGGTTCAGCGCCCCCACCAGCGTGGCGATGTGCAGGTCTTGCGGCTCGAACACGGTGGCCAGGCCGGCGTGCATTTTCTTGAAGTACTCGAGCAGCGTCCAGTTGGCTGCCAGGCCGCGCAAGGCCGTCTGCCAGGTGTGCATGTGGGCGTTGACCAGGCCCGGAATGACGATGTGACCGCTGCCGTCGACCACTTGCGCGTCATCGGCCTCCAGCCGCGGCGCAATCGCGCTGAGCTTGTCGCCGGTGATCAGGATGTCGCCCTGGGGCAGCTCGCCTTGCGCGTCCATCGTGATGATGGACGCACCGCGGATCAGGGTTCTGGCTTGCGGGCTGGCCATGGCTCAGGATTCCAGGCCGTCGCTCATCTTCACGTTCTCGGACTTCAGCACCAGGCCGGCGTCGGCGGCGGTTTCTTGCAGCAGCACGGCAAAGTCGATGTCGTCATAGCCGCGGCCCACCATGCGCGCAATCGACTCGCGCGTGGCCGCTGCCGCCGGCATGGCCACGCCGTGGGCGCGGGCCGCTCCCAGGCCCAGGTCCATGTCCTTGAGCAAGAGCTTGGGCGTGAAAGTCACCTGATCGAAAGTCAGGTTGGTCAGCGTGGGCGTCTTGTAGCGGGTGTACATGGAGCCCAGCACCGAGTCGTTGATGCTCTCCAGAAACACATGGCGCGGGATGCCCGCTTTTTCAGCCATGACCGTGATCTCGCAGAGGTTTTGAATGACCACGCCAAACATGGTGTTGTGGGCGATCTTCCAGATGCGTGCGAGCTCGCCTTCGCCAACCCACATCACCTTGCGCGCCATGGCTTGCAGGCAGGGTTCGATCTCGAGGTAAAGCGCCTTCGGCCCCGACGCCACTTGCAGCAGCTTGCCGGCCTTGGCGACCTTGGCATTGCCCGACACCGGACTGCACAAATAACCCACGCCCATGGCTTCCAGGCGCTGGCGGATTTCGGCCGAGCCCTCTTGCGAGATCGAGGAACTGTCGACCACCACCTTGGGCTTGAGCGCGCCGGCCACCAGACCACCTTCGCCGAACAGCACCTCCTTGAGGTCGTCCGTGGTCGAGACCATGGTGAAGACAAAGTCGCAGCTGGCCAGGTCTTGCTTGCCGGCCACGATGGTGGCGCCGTACTCGGCCAGCGGCGCTGCCTTGGCCGCCGTGCGGTTCCACACGCTGACGCTGTAGCCGCCCTTGATCAAACGCTTGGCCATGGCCTCGCCCATGCGCCCCAAACCGATCCATCCAATCCGCTTTTCCATTGTTTTTCCTTGTTGCCTGAGAACCTTGCGTAGTGTGTCGCAGAGCCCCCGGCCTCACAAGAAAAGCAGCGGAAATCAGTTTTCCCGGCGGTGAAAAAACCGCCTTTTTGCAGGCCAGGCGCCGGTGCTATTCGGGTAATCCCCGAGCTTTCGGCGCCCGGCTGCTTTCAAACACGCTCGAGGATCAGCGCAATGCCCTGGCCCACGCCGATGCACATGGTGCACAGCGCGTAACGCCCGCCCGTGGCGTGCAGGCGGTTGACGGCCGTGGTGGCCAGCCGCGCGCCGGAGGC
>CAJAOB010000463.1 GCA_903941205.1 uncultured Burkholderiales bacterium
GCCACTGCGTTGATGGTCGGCAACTGATCGGCCCGGCGTATCTGGTACTGCGCGCGCGTCTGCTCGATCGTGAGCAGCGCGACCCGCAGATCGCGGTTGTGGTCCAGGGCCAGCGCGATGAGTCGCCTGAGCCGGGCGTCGGTGAAAAAATCTTGCCAGGCGAGATCCGCGGCGTCTTTGGCAAGCGGGCTAGCCCCGGGCTTGCCAGCCGGAACAGCCGCTTCAAAGGCCGGCGCCACCGGCAGGGCCGGACGCTCAAGCGGCGGCGTGAAAGAGCAAGCGGCCAGCAAGGCGACGCTACTGAGGACGCAGCGCCCAAGGAAACGGGTTTCAGACATGGGTGCTTCCTTGCTGGCCAGGGCGCTGCGCGGGTGCGACGGCTTCAATCCCTGCCGCCTGGGCATGCGCCGCATACATCTTGTTTTGCCGATCGCTGCCCTTGAAAAGGCCTCGCACCACGACAAAAAACACGGGCACAAAGAACACCGCCAGGAAGGTGCCGGTCAACATGCCGCCAATCACGGCGGTGCCGATGGCGCGCTGGCTCGCCGAACTGGCGCCGGAGGCCAGCACCAGGGGTAGCACGCCCAGCATGAAGGCCAGCGAGGTCATGACGATGGGCCGAAAACGCAGATGCGCGGCGGCCAGCGCAGACTCGACCACGCCCCGGCCTTGCGCCTGCAAGTCCTTGGCGAACTCGATGATCAGGATGGCGTTCTTGGCGGACAGGCCGATGATGGTGATCAGGCCGACCTGAAAGTACACATCGTTGGCATAGCCCCGCAGCAAGGTCGACAGCAACACCCCCAGCACGCCCAGCGGCACCACCAGAATCACCGCCAGCGGAATCGACCAGCTTTCATAAAGTGCCGCCAGACACAGAAAAACCGACAGGATGGCGAAGGCATAAAGAATGGTGGCTTGCGAGCCGGCGAGCTTTTCCTCGCGCGACTGGCCGGTCCATTCAAAGCCAAAGCCCGCCGGCAACTGCGCCGCAAACTTCTCCATCTCGGCCATGGCCGCGCCCGTGCTGTAACCCGGCGCTGCGCCACCGCTGATACGCATGGCCGGATAGCCGTTGTAGCGAACCGTCTGCATCGAGCCCTTGACCCAGCGCGTGCTAGCGAAAGCTGACAGCGGCACCGGCCGGCCTTGCGCATTGCTGGCATTGATGCGCAGCAAGTCCTCGGGCTGCATGCGGGCGGGCGCGTCGGCTTGCACCACCACGCGCTGCAAGCGGCCGGCGTTCGGGAAATCATTCACGTAACTCGAACCCAGGAAGGTTGACAGCGCGGTGTTGATGGCGTCAAAACTCACGCCAAGGGCACTGGCCTTGTCACGGTCGATGTCAATCTGCAATTGCGCGGCGTCTTCCAGGCCGTCAGGGCGAACCTGGCTCAGGATGGGGCTCTTGGAGGCCATACCGAGGATTTGCCCCCGGGCCGCCAAAAGCGCCTCGCGCCCAGCGCCAGATCGGTCTTGAAGCCGGAATGTAAAACCGCTGGCCGATCCGAGTTCGGGAATCGGCGGCGGGCTGAGCGGGAAGATGAACGCATCGCGAATGCCCGAGAGAGCGCCGAAAGCGCGGCCGGCCAGCGCCTCGGCCGACTGACCTTTCCCCTCCCGCTCGGACCAGTCCTTGAGCGTGACAAAGGCCAGCGCCGCGTTCTGCCCCTGGCCTGAAAAGCTGAAGCCCAGCACGCCGACCATGCTCTGGACTTCAGGCTGTTTGAGAACGAAGCCCTCGACTTGCTCGATGACCGCACGCGTGCGCTCTTGCGTGGCGCCGGGCGGCAACTGGATGTTGACCAGCATGGTGCCCTGGTCTTCCCCCGGCAAAAATGAAGTTGGAAGCCGGGTGTAAACCAGCAGCACCACGCCGATGATGGCGGCATAAATGATCAGATAGCGGCCGGCCCGCTTGAGCAGCCGGGCCACCCAGCTCTCGTAACCCTTGGCGGTAGCGGAAAAGCGCCGGTTGAACCAACCGAAAAAGCCGCCCTTGCTCAGGTGATGGCCAGCCTCGACGGGCTTGAGCAGCGTCGCACACAAAGCCGGGGTGAGCGACAGCGCCATGAAGGCAGAAAAGCCAATGGCGGCAACCATGACGGCAGCAAACTGGCGGTAAATATTGCCCACCGAACCGGCAAAAAATGCCAGCGGTACAAACACGGAAATCAGCACCACCGTCACGCCAACAATCGCGCCGGAAATCTGGCTCATGGCCTTGCGCGTGGCCTCGAGCGGTGCCAGGCCCTCCTCGCTCATGATGCGCTCGACGTTTTCGACCACCACAATCGCGTCATCCACCACGATGCCGATCACCAACACCATGCCAAACATGGTCAGCACATTGATCGAAAAACCCAGCGCCAGCAAGGTCGCGAAGGTGCCGAGCAAGGCAATCGGCACCACGATGGTCGGGATGATGGTGTAGCGGATGTTTTGCAGGAAAAGGAACATCACCAGAAACACCAGCACCACGGCCTCGATCAACGTGATGGCAACCTGGCGTATGGAGATGCTGACAAAGCGCGAACTGTCGTAAGGAATGTCGTAGCGCACGCCCTGCGGGAAATAAGGCTTGAGCTCGTCCATCTTGGCGCGCACCGCCTTGGCGGCAGCCAACGCGTTTCCGCTCGGTGCGAGTTGCACACCAATGCCTGTCGAGGGCTTGCCGTTCAGACGCGCCGAGGTGGCATAGGTTTGCGCGCCGAGCTCAATGCGCGCGACGTCCTTGAGCCGCACTGAAGATCCGTCGGTGTTGGCGCGCAGCACCACACGGCCAAACTGCTCGATGTCCGAGAGTTGCCCGTTCACCACCACGGTCGCGGCAATGCCCTGGCCGGCGACGTTGGGCAGATCGCCGATGGCGCCAGCGGAAACCTGCGCGTTCTGACTGCGTATGGCGGCGGTCACATCAGCAGCCGACAAATTCAGGCCGGCCAGTTTGGCCGGGTCGAGCCAGATTCGCATGGCGCGCTCGGTGCCAAAGAGCTGAACCTGGCCAATGCCAGGGAGCCGCTGAAGCTCGGGCACGACGTTGCGCGAGGCATAGTCGCCGAGTGCAATCGGGTCAATGGCCGGGTTGTCAGAAGACAAGATGGTGAACAGCAAGAAGTTCGAGCGCGACTTGTCGACGCGCACGCCCTGCTGCGTGACAGCCTGTGGCAGTCGCGGCGCTGCCCGGCCCAGCCGGTTTTGCACGTCCACCTGCGCCAGATCGGCGTTGGTGCCCGGCTCAAAGCTCAGCGTGATGGTGCCCGTGCCATTCGCCTGCGCCACCGACTCCATGTAGATCAGCCCGGGCGAGCCGTTCATTTCGCGCTCGATCACGCTGATGACGCTGTCTTCCAGCACTTTGGCCGAAGCCCCCGGATAAGCCGCCGTGATGACAATGGAGGGCGGCGCAACCGGCGGGTATTGCGCAATCGGCAACTGCGTGATGGCCACGCCACCCATGACCAGAATGAACAGGGCAATCACCCACGCAAAGATGGGGCGCGCTATGAAAAATTGAGCCATGCGGGAGGCTCCTTACTTGGCCGCAGCCGGGGCGGGAAGCGCCGCAGCCGGGGCGGACGCCGGCGCACGCGAAGCAGCGGCAGCACCCTGACCTGCGCCGCTGGCCGCCGGCTGCCAGGGCACCGCCTTGACCGGCCCGCCGCCCTGCAGCTTCTGAAAGCCGTCGACCATCACCTGCTCGCCAGCCTGGACACCACCCAGGACGATCCACTGCGTGCCTTTGGCCGCACCCAGCTTGACCGGCCGCGGACTGACTTTGCCCTGCGCATCAACCACCATCACGCTGTCGCCCTGGGCGCCGCGCGTCACAGCCTGCTGCGGCAACAAGAACGCGTTGGCGGCCTGCGCCTGTTCGACGCGCACCCGAACATACAAGCCCGGAAGCAGCTGACCGCCCGGATTGGGCACTTCGGCGCGCAGTGTCACCTGACCGGTGCTGCTGTCCACCGTGAGGTCTGAAAACAGGAGCCGGCCAGGCAAGGGGTAATCACTGCCGTCTTCCAGCACCAGACGCACACTGGCGGCAGCGCTGCCAGACGCGCGCTTGAACTGCCCGCTGTCCAGGGCGCGCCGCAGCTTCATCACCTCGCCAGCCGATTGCGTGAAATTAACGTAGACCGGGTTGATCTGCTGAATCACTGCCAGCGGCGTCGCTTCACCCTGACCGACCAGCGCGCCCTCGGTCACCAGCGCCCGCCCGATGCGGCCGGCGATCGGCGCGGTGACATCGGCATAAGCCAGATTGATGCTGGCGGTCTGCACATTGGCCTTGGCCACGGCGACATCAGCTTCAGCCTGTTTATGCGCCGCCTCCGCGTTGGAGAACTCCTGCTTGCTGATGGCATTGGCCGCCACCAGCGGCCGGTAACGCTCCAGCAGCGAGGCTGCCTGCGCCAGATTGGCTTGCGCCTTGGCTTGCCCCGCGCTCGCGCTCGCCAGGCTCGCCGTGTAAGACGCCGCATCAATCTTGAACAGCGACTGGCCGACTTTGACGTCGCTGCCCTCGCGGAACAACTGCTGCTGCAAAATGCCGGCGACCCGGGCCCTGACTTGCGCCACGCGCGAAGCCTCCAGACGTCCCGGCAGCTCGGTGGGCAGGGCCACATCGCCGAGCGCGACCGTGATCACTCCGACCTGCGCGGGCGGGCGGGCGCCAGATGCGTTGGCGACAGGCGCGTCAGCAACCTTGCTGCAAGCAGCAAGCCAGCCTGAGCCCAGCACAAGTAGGCCGAACTTGAACCAGCCGCGAGCCGAGAGACAAAAAAAACCAGATGAACAAGGGGGAATAGGCATGCAAGGGCTCGAATGGTGTTTCAAAAAAATGGGCGCGCGGAGCAAAAGACCCTTGCTACCGAAACAGAAAAGGGGCCTTTTGAAGGCAGGCAACGCGCAAGGGTCGGAGCTAGCTTGAACCTAATGACCAGCCACGCAGGCTAACGCCTAGCGACCCGACCAGCGCAAACAACGCGCAGCTGAGGGGCTAATGCAGGTGCCGCGGCTTGCGTCCGCCACCATGGCCGGACCCGCCCTGCGAGCCGCCCTGCCCGCGCGGGGGCTTGCCAAGCTGCATTGAGTCCACGAGGGAGTCAAAGCGCTTTTCAAACAATTTGTCCACTGCCGCGACGATGCCACCCAACTCGGACGCATCAAAGTGCCGCTCCATCAGGGCAATCGTGTCCTGCACCAATAAATCGCGCTGCACCTGCATGATGGCCGCAGGTGTCGGTCCGACAAAATACATCGCGAAGTCGTCGCGGGCCTCGTCGACGCCCCCTTCTTCTTCGTCGTCGAAGTCAGCGTCGTAGAAAGTCACCTCGATGGGTGCGCCGCCTGCGGCCAAGTCATTCACGGCCATGCACATCTCATCGACTGCATCCCGGAAATCTTCATCGCCTGAAACAGTCCAGCAGATTTGCAGCAGATGTTGCTGCGCGTCCATGCGAATTCCCGGCTCTTCTTCGTAGGCGCTGGCAGCGCCGTCGACCAGAGATTTCGCCCCCGCATATTTCCAGAGGGGCTTGAGTGCTTCCTGGAGTTGCTCAAAGCCAACATCGGCCCGCAGCGGCACTTCGCCATGCACGTGGATTTCAAAAGGTGAGTTGTAACGAGCCATGGCCTTGATCTTACCCATTTGTTATCCGTCGTCGCGGCAGGAAAAGCAAAATTTCAGAGCTGAAACAGGTACACAAGCCGGTGCCAAAGCCCACAGGAGACATGGCTCGCCCAGGTGGCGCGCTTTGACCCACCGCCGCAGTCATTGATGGTCATCAATTCCCGACTGCAAAGATCGAACATCAACCTTGACATAAATAAAATTTCCGCTAGAAATACAACAAATATGTTTAAATGTAAAGTACTCATAAAAATAATATTTTACAAATCCAGATAATGCGGGCTTTCAAATCGCACACCACAATGGAAAAATGCATTCGCATGCTCAAAAAGGCACGGCATAAAGACCGCGAGGTGAAAACGACAAGGCCCGACGAGGTCATCCTCAAAAGCGAAGCCGGAAACTGGCTCGCCAATCTCAAGAAAATCCGTCAACTACCGGTAAAAACGATGTTCCAGAGAAGCCAAGCCATGAGCCAGCTGAAAATGCAGGAATCGAAAAGCAAGTTACTCCGACCTAACGGCTCCGACTCCGAAATAACCTTTGTTGCCATCGAGGCACAGGCCAAACTGCAGGGCGCTATTGAAACCCCTGGAGATGTGGTTATTGATGGGACTTTTGAAGGGAAAATTAATGCGAAAAATCTGATTGTCACCGCCACTGGACGCGTGATCGGATGCACCAACGTGGAGACCGCCCAAATCGCCGGATATATTGAATTAGAGCTAAATTGCAGCGGGCAGTTGTCGGTACTTGAATCAGGCACCGTAAAAGGAAAGATCCGGTACGGCCATTTGTCCGTGGCCCTCGGTGGCAAGTGCCTTGGCGAGGTTGAGGATTACCCGGAAAAAGAAATGAAAACCGAAAATATTACGTCGCTGATTCGCGTTTGAATCTGCGCAGGGATTTAATCCGATAAGCGCCATATTCTAGAATCTTGCGGAACGAATATCCTCCAGAAAATCCGGAATGGCCGCCCGGTTGCGCGAGTACGCCAGCTTCAATCTGACCTACGTCAGCCTCAATGATGGAAGCTAGCTATCGGTTGCGGGCATGGCCCGCATGACGCACGCTCCGGAGCGAACCAGGCAGCTTTAGACGCCAGCCGCAGAGAATTGGTTTCCGGGCGGACCAACCGAACCGATCTCGCCCTGCTTGAAGTAGAAATCGCCCAATCGGCGGGCCGAAATACTGGAGGGCAATATGATCCAGATTTTTAGCCGCGCTGCCAGAGATGCTGCGCATGTGGAAGGTCCCCGCCCGATGAGCGCAAGATATCGGGACCATGACGCTCTAACGCCACCTTCTGCTCCAGTATGCGATTGGCAGACCCGCGCGAAAAGCCGCCACCTAGACGGCCTAAAAACTGGACAGGTCGAGAATGCTGGAGGCGCGGGGCGGAGTCGAACCGCCCTAGCCGGATTTGCAATCCGGTGCATAACCGATTTGCTACCGCGCCTTAGTTGTATTGACCCCTTGCCGAAATCAGCACAGCAGGCTGTCGAATAAAAAAGGACAGCATTTTGAAGTGCTGCCCTTTAAAACTGGAGCGGGAGAAGAGTCTCGAACTCTCGACCTCAACCTTGGCAAGGTTGCGCTCTACCAACTGAGCTACTCCCGCAAACACAAAAATTATAACGTTATTTTCGAGACCCTATTGAAGGGCCTGTTGAAAAACCCAAAAAAGTTCGCAACCAGACTCTCAACAGGGGCGTCAAGGCGTGCTCAGTGCTTGACGCTTCCAGCGGCAGCCGGCACAGCAGCGGTGGCTGCGGCTACGGCCGCGGCCGCGGCGAGCGCCACCTCTTCGTCCGACAAAGGCACGGGCATGCGCTCCAGTGCGACAGCCAACACCTGATCGATCCACTTCACCGGGATGATTTCCAAACCACTTTTCACGTTATCAGGAATTTCTTGCAGGTCTTTTGCATTTTCCTCAGGGATCAAGACCGTCTTGATACCGCCACGCAATGCGGCCAGCAACTTTTCCTTCAAACCCCCAATGGCAGTGACTTCGCCTCGCAGGGTGATCTCACCCGTCATGGCAACGTCGCCACGCACCGGGATACCCGTCAACGCCGAGACGAAGGCAGTCGTCATGGCAGCACCCGCACTGGGCCCGTCTTTCGGGGTAGCGCCGTCTGGCACGTGAATATGAATGTCGCGCTTTTCGAACATGTCGTCCCGAATGCCCAAGATGCGTGAGCGACTACGGACCACCGTGCGCGCGGCTTCAACCGACTCCTTCATCACGTCCCCAAGCGAGCCGGTCCGCGTGATGATGCCTTTGCCGGGCATGATCGCCGCCTCAATCGTGAGCAGATCGCCGCCGACCTCAGTCCAAGCCAGACCGACCACCTGACCGATCTGGTTTTGCGCCTCGGCACGTCCATAGTTGAACTTGCGCACCCCGAGATAATCATTAAGGTTTTCCGGCGTTACATGCGCGGGGGCCTGTATCTTCTTGAGCTGAATGCCCTTGATTGTCTTGCGGCATATTTTGGACAGCTCCCGCTCAAGGGATCGCACACCCGCTTCGCGCGTGTAGTAACGAACGATGTCGCGCACAGCCTGCTCGGAGATCTCGAGCTCGCCCTCTTTCACACCATTGTTCTTGAGCTGCTTGGGCAACAGATAGCGCATGGCAATGCTTGTTTTCTCGTCCTCGGTGTAGCCTGACAAGCGGATCACCTCCATGCGATCCAGCAGCGCAGGCGGGATGTTCATGGAGTTCGAGGTCGCTACGAACATGACGTCGCTCAAATCGAAATCAACCTCGACGTAATGATCGCCGAAGGTGTGGTTTTGCTCGGGGTCTAACACCTCAAGCAAGGCGCTCGAAGGGTCGCCACGAAAATCTGTACCCAGCTTGTCAATCTCGTCGAGCAAAAACAGCGGATTGCGCGTGCCAGCCTTGGTCAGGCTTTGCAACACCTTGCCGGGCAAGGCGCCAATGTAAGTGCGACGGTGGCCGCGAATCTCGGCCTCGTCACGCATGCCGCCCAAGGCCATGCGCACGTACTTGCGACCGGTCGCCTTGGCAATCGACTGACCCAGCGAGGTCTTGCCAACGCCGGGAGGCCCGACGAGGCACAGGATGGGAGCTTTGAGCTTGTCGACGCGCTGCTGAACCGCGAGGTATTCAACGATGCGATCCTTGACCTTTTCCAGCCCGTAGTGATCCTGGTTGAGCACGTCTTCGGCATTGACCAAGTCATGCTTGATCTTTGTTTTCTTGCTCCAGGGCAGGCTGGTCAGGACATCGATGTAGCTGCGCACCACCGTGGCTTCCGCAGACATGGGCGACATGAGCTTGAGCTTCTTGAGCTCGCTCTCGGCCTTCTTGCGGGCTTCCTGCGGCATCTTTGCAGACTTGATCTTCTTGTCGATTTCCTCGATGTCGGCGCCCTCTTCGCCTTCGCCGAGCTCCTTCTGGATGGCCTTGACCTGCTCGTTGAGATAAAAGTCGCGCTGATTTTTTTCCATCTGGCGCTTGACGCGGCCACGGATTTTCTTGTCGACGTTCAGAATATCGACCTCGCGCTCGAGTTGCTCGTAGAGATTCTCGAGACGCGCCTTGATGCTGTCCAAATCAAGAATGACTTGCTTGGCGTCCAGCTTGAGCGGCAAGTGTGCGGCGATGGTGTCGGCCAAGCGTCCTGCGTCGTCGATGCTTGAGATCGACGTCAGGATTTCCGGCGGGATTTTCTTGTTGAGTTTGACGTAATGGTCGAACTGCTGCATCACCGCCCTGCGCAAGGCTTCGACTTCGCTGGCTTTGTCTCCGGGCAAGGCAAGTTCAGGCTCGACTGGAGTGACCTTGCTGGTGAAGTGCAGCTCGCCCTCTTCAATCTTGTTGACCTTGGCACGTTGCTGACCTTCGACCAGCACCTTCACCGTACCGTCGGGCAGCTTGAGCATCTGCAAGATGGTTGCCACACAACCCACGCCAAACATGTCCTCCACCGCGGGCTCGTCTTTGGCTGCGGCTTTTTGCGCCACCAGCATGATGCGACGATCGGCTTCCATGGCCGATTCAAGCGCCTTGATGCTCTTGGGTCTGCCCACGAAGAGCGGTATGACCATGTGGGGAAACACCACCACGTCACGCAGTGGCAACAGCGGCAGCTCGACAGGAAGCGGCGGCAAGAGAGTTTGTCCGGACATATAAACCTTAAACGTTAGCCCCGGTATCCAGACCTGAGCCTGTCATGCGGGACCCCAGCACATTGGCCAGACTTGGGGGGCGCTTGCGACTTTTCAAGTGCAAAGCACTGTCAGCCCTCATCCACATCAGGCCTTTTTCGCCGTCTCGCGGTAAACCAGCAAAGGCGGTTTGTTTTCCTCGATCGTCGATTCATCAACCACCACCTTGTCAACATTGCTGGCATTTGGCAACTCGAACATGGTGTCAATCAGTGACTGCTCCAGGATGGAGCGCAAGCCGCGCGCGCCCGTCTTGCGTGCCAGCGCCTTGCGGGCAATGGCTTTGAGCGCAGAGGGCCGAATTTCCAGATCAACACCTTCCATCGAAAGCAATTTGCTGAATTGCTTGACGACTGCATTCTTGGGCTCGGTCAGAATCTGCACCAGCGCGTCTTCCGTCAGTTCGGCCAGCGTAGCGACCACGGGCATCCGACCGACGAGTTCAGGAATCAGGCCAAACTTGATCAGATCCTCGGGTTCGACATCCTTGAAGGCTTCGGTCAGGCTGCGCGCCTTTTTGCTCTTCACCGATGCGCCAAAGCCAATACCGGAGGCTTCCGTACGGTTCTCGATCACCTTTTCAAGGCCCGAGAAAGCGCCACCGCAGATGAACAAAATGTTGGTGGTGTCGACCTGCAGGAAATCCTGGTTCGGATGCTTGCGACCGCCTTGTGGCGGCACCGACGCCATGGTGCCTTCGATCAGCTTGAGCAAGGCCTGCTGCACGCCCTCCCCTGACACGTCGCGCGTGATGGAAGGGTTGTCTGACTTGCGGGAAATTTTGTCGATCTCGTCGATGTAAACAATGCCCTGCTGGGCGCGCTCGACTTCATAGTTGCAGCTTTGCAGGAGCTTTTGAATGATGTTTTCGACGTCCTCGCCGACATAACCGGCCTCGGTCAAGGTCGTCGCGTCGGCCATCACAAAGGGCACATTCAGCGTGCGCGCCAAGGTCTGCGCCAGCAAGGTCTTGCCGGAGCCCGTCGGGCCGACCAGCAAGATGTTGCTCTTGGTCAGCTCGACCTCGTCTTTCTTGGCGCTGTCCTTGTGCCGCAAGCGCTTGTAGTGGTTGTAGACAGCGACGGCCAGCGTGCGCTTGGCCGGCTCCTGGCCAATCACATAACCGTCAAGCGTGGCCTTGATTTCAGAAGGCGTCGGCAGGTCGCCGCGTGATTCACGGGCAGCGTCACCGCCAGGCAACTCGTCGCGGATGATTTCATTGCAAAGGTCAATGCACTCATCGCAAATGAAGACGGAGGGTCCTGCAATAAGTTTTTTGACCTCATGCTGGCTCTTGCCGCAGAAGGAGCAGTAGAGCGTTTTGTCGCTGGAGGAGCCTTTTTTCTCGGCCATTACTGACACCTTTTAGCATGCCCCGGGAGGGCTGTATCGGAACACTTGATGGTCAATGATAACCAATGAAAAAACGGCGCTTTCTGTGACAGAAAACGCCGCTGCTGAGTGCCTCTTGGGCCTAAGACTCAAGGCCGCTTGGAGATGACATCATCAATCAGCCCGTACTCTTTGGCGCCGTCAGCGAACATGAAGTAATCGCGCTCGGTGTCGCGCTCGATTTTTTCGAGCGACTGGCCGGTATTGGCGGCCAGGATGCGATTGAGCTGGTCTCTGGTTTTCAAAATGTCGCGGGCATGAATTTCAATGTCAGTCGCCTGACCCTGAGCGCCACCCGAGGGCTGGTGAATCATCACGCGGGAGTTGGGCAGCGAAAAACGCTTGCCCTTGGTGCCGGCAGACAACAAGAACGCGCCCATGCTGGCAGCCATGCCGACACAC
>CAJAOB010000464.1 GCA_903941205.1 uncultured Burkholderiales bacterium
GGATCGGGAATTGGCAAGTTCTGACGAGTGATGAACCTTTCAAGGCATCAACCAGGGCCGGGATCGCAAAGGGAGATCCGCGCGGCACCGCTTAAAACATCGGGGCGCCGCGCAAAAAACAGCGAAAACAGCCTACTTCAGCAGGGTCCTGGATCACCACCTCAGGTCAAAAAAGCCACTAATTAGTTCTAAATTGCATCATCGAGATGTAATTCTAAATGTAACTTAAATTTGTAAAAAAGACGGTTAAAAAATCACAATAGAGCTACAAAGTTACAAAAATCCCAGATCTGCGCGCCCTGTGGCCAGAGTGCGCGATCCATGCATCGCAACATCCCCCATGAAGCGCAGCTTCAAGACACGCTGACAAGCACGCTTGCGCCCACCAGCTTGTCACTCCAAAAACATAAGCCCCTCCACAAAAAATCGAAGCGTTGACATAGCCCAGAGAATATATACAAAGTTTGACTATTAATTTACAAAGAATAACTATATTAATCTTTTATCTTCGAAAAATCGTAGGACAGACACTCAGCGCCTCACCAGAGAAAACGCTCGAATAACGACCCGTCCAGCCAATGCTGCCGACATGCAAGGGCTTTGCGACTGACGCCCGCAACCCTTCAGCGGTGGTAGTCGCGAGATGTTGCGGCCCGCCTCAAGATAGTTTGAGCTGGTAAGTGCACACGCATGCCAGCCTCAGTTCTTGATGGAACTTCGCCGGAGCGGCTTTGCCCGCCAAGTGCACTCGGTGAGTGCACAAAGCGCCAATTCGATTTCTCTGTTGTCAAATTACAACGTTCAAGATAACCGATTAATTCATTAAAAACAACAAAATCGACTTCTCAGATTTTAAAATCCACAAGATAATCTTTTTTTACGATTTTATCATTTATGATAACTTTAAATCGAGACAACAACGCACGTTCATTTTTCGAACAAACTCAATGAGCGGCAATGAATGTCATTCTTGAGGTATTGCCTCGAAAGACACAAGTCAAAGGATTTCGACCATGTTGGAAAAATCTCAAGAAACCCTGAGCTATCTGAACTTCTTGAGCCTCGTGCAGGAGGTGCGAGCCTCGTCAGAATTCAAGCAACTCAGCCCCATTGAGGAGCGCTTGCTGAACCACCTTGCGTCCGTCTGGGATACCGAGCGAAAAATCACGGTCCTGCAAGCCATGGGAGTGGATCTGGAAATTTCTCACAGCACTTCACATCGCCTGCTGAAGTGTCTGCGGCTGAAACAGTTCATCGTGCTGCTGAACGATGAACGCGACACGCGGGTGAAATATGTACTGCCGACGGAAAAGGCCAATGCCTATTTCGCTGCGCTGGGCAAATGTCTTCATCAGGCGCTGAAAACGACATCGAGCTAAGCAAACCCCGGCAATCCGGACCGGCTGGCTGGCGGTCGAACCCAGCGAGCCCAAACGCAGGCTTGGAGAGCCGGTCAGGGCCAAAATTTCATGCAGCCGCGCGCACTGCGAGCTCTGAAAAAAGGTCACGCCCATGAAGCGGCATGTTGCAGCAACGCTTCTGGTCCTCACGACTCTGGGGATTCTGGATGCCCACCTCGACATCGAGCGTCAGGATGGCGCTTATTTTTTAAATGTTGAGGGAAAAAAACGTGATGTCGCCGGCATGATGCGCGACCAGACGAACGTCTGGTTACGAAACTGCGGCTCTGTCACCCGAGTAAAGACAAGCAGCCAGCTCGGGCTGCGCGCGCTGGCCGCCATCCAGGCTTACAGTCCGCCAGACTCCCGGGAAGCGGGTCTGGTCAGCCTCTCAAAGCAAGACGGGTGGCTGATCGCCGAGGCCGAGTTCGCAAACCTCAACCCGGCCGCGATCTTGTTGCAGGAAACGCCGGATTCCCTGGATATCGCTGACGGCGCAATCTGGAGCGGCAGCGCCGCGCCCTGGAAAGCCGGGCCGCTGATAAGGCGCTACCTCGGCGAGCGGGCACCGGCAGCGCCGAAGGATCTGCTGGCCTGCTTTGACCCTTCAAGCGCAGCTTTCGAATGACAGCCCTTGGGGCATCCGCCGCAAGCGGCATAGGCGCTACAGTCTGGTCTGGCGCCGCAGACATGAACTGCGCCCAGTCGCCCGCAACACCTCGCCAACTACACACCGAAAAATCACATGCAGATCCTGGTCATTGACGGCGCCGCGCGCACCATTCGCAGCGAAGAACTGAGGGATCGGCTAGACGGCGTGAAGCGCCTGATCGGTCGCGATTCGATCGACTTCGATCCCCTGGGTGGCGCGGGCGATCGCCTGTATTTTGACGAGTCGTGCTTCATCCGACCGATGCCAGGTGCGGGCCGCTTTCAGGTCGATGCCCTGGCGCCTCTGTCCGGCGTCGCGGTGGTGGTCGGGTCCGGGCCGGGCCCTGATGAGCTGGCCACGCCCAAGGTGAGTGCCGAGGAATTGCTGGCACGCGTCAGGTTTCTTTGAGGCCCCGGCTGACGGGCACTCAAGCTGGCGATGGCGAATCTGGCGAAACTCGCCAAGACCGCTCCTCACAAACACAGCCGCAGGTCTTGAAAACGCCAACACGCGGGGCGAGCCAGCGCTTCGGACCCGTTCAGTCAAGCAAAATACGGTTTTGTTCCCGGCTCCCACATCTGCGTGCCAGGGGGCCAAGACCTGCTCGTTGACCCAAGCCACCCGACCGAGAGACCAAAGATGCCGGATTTTCTAACGCAGGCCCGTGCACTCTTAGGACCGTCGCACGTTCTCACCACCGAGCTGGCGGCCTATGCTACCGACTGGCGCGGCAAGTTCAGCGGCGCGCCTCTGGCGGTCTGCAGGCCGGCCGATACCGCGCAGGTTGCGGCCCTGGTGAAACTCTGCGCGGCCTGCGGCCTTAGCCTGGTGCCGCAGGGCGGCAACACCAGCATGTGCGGCGGCGCTACGCCCGACGACAGTGGCCAGCAAGTGGTCATCAGTCTTTCGCGACTGAACCGGGTGCTGGAGATCTCGCCCCTGAACAACACCATGACCGTGGAAGCCGGCTGCATCTTGCAAAACTTGCAGCATCTTGCAGCCGAGCACGATCGCCTGTTTCCGCTGTCGCTGGGCGCCGAAGGCTCCTGTCAGATCGGCGGCAACATCGCCACCAACGCCGGCGGCGTGCAGGTACTGCGCTACGGCAACACCCGCGACCTGGTGCTCGGTCTTGAGGTCGTGCTGGCCGACGGCCAGGTGCTGAACCTGCTCAAGGCGCTGCGCAAGGACAACACCGGCTACGACCTCAAGCACCTGTTCATAGGCGCCGAGGGTACGCTGGGCATCATCACGGCCGCTGTGCTCAAGCTGTTTCCAGCGCCGCGCGCCAAGGCTGTCGCCTTCGCCGCCTTCCAGACACCGCAGCAGGCGCTCGAACTGCTGGGGCTGATGCGGGGCGCCATGGGCGATCGCTTCACCGCTTTCGAGCTGATGAGCGACGCCAGTGTGAAACTGGTCCAGCAGTATTTCCCGGCAAGCCCGGCGCTGTTTGGGCAAAGCCATCCCTGGCATGTCGTGATGCAGGCCAGCGACGGCGGCGCGCAGGCCGCACTCGACCAGGCGTTTGAGACGGCGCTGGAAAGCGCGCTCGAGCGCGGCATCATTGACGACGTGCTGCTCGCCAGTTCCGAGACGCAGGCTCGTGAGCTCTGGATGGTGCGAGAAAACATCAGCGAGGCGCAGCAGCTCGATGGCGCCAACATCAAGCACGACATCGCGGTGCCTGTGTCCAGCGTGCCGGCTTTCATTGACGAAGTACTGCCACTGTTGCAGGCCGCCTATCCCGGCGTGCGCCCCATGATCTACGGCCACCTCGGCGACGGCAACCTGCACTTCAATGTGTCGCGCCCGGCCGGCATGAGCACGCCGGATTGGCAGGCTGAAACTGATCGCGTCAACGTGATCGTGCTTGACGTGGTGGCCCGCATGCAAGGCTCCTTCAGCGCCGAACACGGGCTGGGCCAGCTCAAGAATCACGAAATGGCGCTGTACAAGACGCCACTGGAAATTGACCTGATGCGCCGGCTCAAGAATGCCCTGGACCCCAAGGGACTGATGAACCCCGGCAAGCTGCTGCCGAACTGAGCCCGCTCTGGCCACACGATACCGGGGCCGGGTGCCGCCGGGGCTACTCGACCAGGGCGACAGACTTCACCTGCGCCCAGACCGACTGGCCCGCTTGCAGCGCCAGCGTCTGCACCGACCTCCAGGTGATGCGCGCCAGCAGCATTGAGGCACCACAAGCCAGCCGGAGCAAGGCCTGCGAGGGATGGGCATCGGCGGCAATGCTGTCAATCACGCAAGGCAAGAGGTTTTGAATACTGGTGTGCTGTGGCTTTTCGGTGGCAATGCTGACGTCCCGCGCAAGGATGCGGATGCGGACCCTGCGCCCCGGGGACACGCCGGCATCACGCAGCCAGACACTGCCGCCGGGAAAAGCCACGCAAATCAGGTGCCACTGCGCATCTGTCTGGACCACCTGACCTTCAAGCAGGGCGCCGGTGTCGTCGCCGAGCAGGACCGCTGGCGCAACGGCGCACAAGACCTCAGCCACGGGACCGCACGCCAGACTGCGGCCACGCTCCATCACCACCAGATGATCGGCCAGCCGCGTCACCTCCTCGGCCGAATGGGTGACATAAAGCATGGGCGTTCGCAACTCGTCGCGCAAGCGCTCCAGCCAGGGCAGGATTTCGCGCCGGCGCGGCTGGTCCAGAGAAGCCAGCGGCTCGTCAAGCAAGAGCACGCGCGGCCTGATCGCCACTGCGCGGGCAATCGCCACGCGCTGGCGCTCACCGCCCGAGAGTTGCTGCGGCCGGCGTTCCAGCAAATCGCCAATCCCCAGCAGCTCGATGGCCTCATCGAGCGCCCGCGCTGGCGAGTGCCCGGAATACGGCCAGGACGACGGCGCCCGGCGCCGCAGACCGTAAGCGAGGTTGCCGCGCACATCCAGATGATCGAAAAGGCTGGACTCCTGAAACACATAGCCCAGCGATCGGCGCCAGGTCGGCAAAAAAACACCCGCCGTATCGTCTTGCCAGCTTTCACCGGCGATAGTGACCACGCCGCGCCCGCGCTCCAGGCCCGCCACGCAGCGCAGGATGCTGGTCTTGCCGGAACCCGAAGCGCCGAACAAGGCGGTGATGCCCGTGGCCGGCAAGTTCAAGGCGACGTCAAGCTCGAACTGCGCACGCGGCAGCGTCAGGCGGATCTGGTGGTTGGGCGCGGTCATCACCGGGGCCGGGCTGTGCGGCGATGCAGCAGCCCGAGGACCAGCAGCACACCGAAGGAAAACACCAGCATGCTGGCGGCCAGCCAGTGCGCCTGGGCATATTCCATGGCTTCGACGTGGCCGTAAATCTGCGTCGAGACCACACGCGTCTTGCCGGGGATGTTGCCGCCCATCATCAGCACCAGACCGAACTCGCCGACGGTGTGGGCAAAAGCAAGAACGGCCGCGGTGATCAGGCTTGGGCGCGCCATGGGCAGCGCCACGGTCATGAATGCATCCCAGGGGCGGGCACCCAGGGTTGCGGCCACTTCCATGGGTCTCGAGCCCATGGCTTCAAAGGCGTGCTGCAAAGGCTGAACCGCAAACGGCAAGGAAAAGATCATGGAGCCGATCACCAGCCCCGTGAAGGTGAAAGTCAGCGTCCCCCAGCCCAGCGCCTGCGTGAACTGACCCACAGGCCCCTGCGGCCCCATGAGCACCAGCAAATAAAAGCCCAGCACCGTGGGAGGCAACACCAGCGGTAGCGTGACCAGTGCACTGACCGGCGCGCGCCAGCGCGAGGCGGTGTGCGCCAGCCACCAGGCCAGCGGCATGGCCAGCAGCAGCAGCAGCGCGGTCGTCAGGCTGGCCAATTGAAGGGTCAGCCAGATGGCCTGCAAGGATTCGGCAGTAAAGGGCATGAGCTCAGAAGTCGTAACCGTGGGCACGGATGATGGCGCGCGCCTTATCGCCACGCAGATAGGCAGCCAGCGCCAAGGCGGCTGGCTGGGACGTTGCGCGGCGCAGCAGCAGCGCGTCCTGGCGGATCGGGGTGTGCAAATGGCTGGGAACGATCCAGCCGGATCCAGCGCCGATGCGCCCGTCCACCAGCACCTGCGAAAGCGCTACAAAGCCCAGCGCCGCATTGCCGGTGGCGACAAACTGGTAAGCCTGCGCAGCACTGTCGCCCTGCACCAGCTTGCCAGCAAGCCGGTCATAAAGCCCCAACGCCTTGAGCGTCTGAACGGCGGCCTCGCCATAGGGCGCCAGCCGGGGATCGGCCAGCGCAAGACGCTCGAACTTGCCAGCCGCCAGGACAGCGCCCTGCTCATCAACGAAGCCGGTTCGCGCGCTCCACAACACCAGCCTGCCAATGGCATAGGTAAAGCCCGATGCCTTCACGCCCAGTCCTTCAGCCACCAGACGCGCCGGGGTCCGGGCGTCGGCCGCCAGCAACACGTCGAAGGGTGCGCCGTTTTTGATCTGCGCATAAAACTTGCCGGTGGAGCCAAAAGCCAGCAAGGCCTTGTGCCCGGTGTCGCGCTCGAAGGCTTCAGCGATCTTGCGCATCGGGGCCGTGAAGTTGGCAGCCACGGCCACACTGACCTCGCCGGCCTGAACACTCGCACCAAAGCAGGCCACCCATAGCCAGACCATCAGGCACGTTTTCACACCGCGAAAGCCCTCGGCGAATGTGCATAAGCCAGAAGCCCGGCGCATGGCGCTAAGCGCCCTGCGTTTCGACATACAAGGCATAAAGAGAATGGCTGCTGGCCATGTAAAGCCGATTGCGCTGCGGGCCGCCAAACACCAGGTTGGCGCAGCGCTCCGGCAGATGAATATGGCCAATCGCCTGACCCTGCGGATTGAAAACCATCACGCCGTCGAGCGCTGCGGCGTCTGCGCCCGGTGCGCCGTTGCTGCCCCAGCCGCACCAGATATTACCGTCCACGTCGACCTTGATGCCGTCTAGCGCACCAGGGCCCTTGGCGTCAATCAACAGCGTCTTGTTGGACAGCGCCCCGTCAGCGGCCACATCAAAGGACCAAACCAGGCGCCAGGGCTGGGCGCGAGACTCCACCACATAAAGCTGGCGCCCGCCAGGCGCAAACGCCAGTCCGTTGGGGCCGGCCAGGCCTTGCACAGCGCAACTCAGCGCGCCTGTCTGCCCATCGATGCGGTAGACGTTCTGCGGCAATTCGGACGGGCTGCGCGTGCCTTCCCAGAGGCCCTGAATGCCAAAAACCGGGTCGGTGAACCAGATCGATCCGTCGGCGCCGCAGATCACGTCGTTGGGCGAATTCAGGCGCTTGCCCTCGAAATGGTCGGCCAGCACCGTGATGCTGCCGTCGTAGTTGGTGCGGGTGACGCGGCGGCTCAGGTGCTCGCACACCACCAGACGCCCGCCAGCGTCGCGGCACATGCCGTTTGAAAGATTCGAGCCGCTGCGAAAGACACTGGTCTGACCCGAGGCCTCGTCGTAACGCATGATGCGGTCGTTCGGCACATCCGAAAACAGCAGATAGCGACCGTCGGCAAAGTACACCGGCCCCTCGGCCCAGCGCAAACCTGAGCAAATCTGCTCGATCGTCGCGCTGAAAAGCCGGTAGCGCGCAAACGACGGGTCGAGGATTTCAACCGCCGGGTCCGGGTAGCGCTGCGCTGGCTTGAAATCAAAATGCGGCGCGCTGTGCGTATCGACCCGGTGATGAAAAGCCCCTGAGCTAGACATAAAAGCAATTCCTGTGGCTGGGTTATCTGGATTGATCGGGGTTGCCGACAACGCGCCCACGCTGGCCAGCACTGCGGCACCCGTGGGCTTCGATGGTAGCGCGATGAGCCGCCTGGGTGACAAGCGGAGGGAGCCGGCTGCCCGAGGCCGGCTCGGGGATCGCGCAACACCCGATTTTCACGGTGCGCCCGGCGGCCTGCGGCCCGGCAAAACGCCTGCCAGGCGCCCGCGGCGCCCACACGCCCGGCAATGCCATTTGTTCTATTGACAGAACAAAGACCCAAAGGCAATATGAACCGCTCGATCCAGCCCCGCCAGTTTCTGCCCGGGACTTGCGCGCGAAAGCCGCCGCCCCAGGGCAGCGTCCGCCTCGCAGCCCCCGGTTCATCACCCGACAGTCGAAAGAATTTCAATGGAAGCTTCCAGCAAGACCGCCCGCCAGCTTTTCACCGACCTCAAGGCCAACCCGACCCGCAAGCGTTTTGGCTTTGGCAAGATGCCGGCCCTGATCAACATCGACCTGCAAAAGGCTTATACAAACGTGGGCGAGTTCGCCACGGCCTACGAGACCGATCCGCGGCAGCTCGAACATGTCAACTCGCTGGCCGCCGAGTTTCGGGCCAAGGGTTTCCCGGTCATCTGGACCTATGTGGCCTACATGGCCTCGGGCGAGGACTGCGGCGTCTGGGGCACGCGAACCGACACGCCTGATTCGCTGCAAAACATCAAGGTCGGCAGCCGCCGCGCCGAGTTTGACGACCGCCTGAAGATCGACCACGTGCGCGACATCATCGTCAACAAGCGCATGGCCTCGGCCTTTTTTGAAACCAACCTCGGTTCGATCTTCAACTTTCATGGCGTCGACAGCGTCGTGGTCACCGGCGGCTCGACCTCTGGCTGCGTGCGGGCCACCGTGGTCGACAGCATCTCGCGCAGCTACCGCACCATCGTTCCCGAGGAATGCGTGGCCGACAAGCACGAGGCGCCGCACTTTGCCAATTTGTACGACATGGCC
>CAJAOB010000465.1 GCA_903941205.1 uncultured Burkholderiales bacterium
CCGAGCTGATGAGCGAAGGCCGCACCATCCTGACCCGCGCCGACGTGATGGAAGGCATCGCCGAAATGATCCCCGACATCCAGGTCGAAGCCACCTTCCCTGACGGTACCAAGCTGGTGACCGTGCATCAGCCGATCAGTTAGGTTCACCCCGTTGCGGCTCGCTGCGCGTAGCCGCCTCCCCCTTCCAGGGGCGACACCTGCGGCCCGGCAGAGCCGGTTCCGCGTTGTCACTGGAAAAAGATCTTTTTACCTTTCACTGTTCGATTAAACATTTGGAGCCTTTGATGCCAAAACAAATCCTGAATCAGCTGGCTTTCTTGTTTGCGCTGCTGGCTTGTGCGCCGGCTCTGGCCCATGACGGCCACGGCTTGTCCGGCTCGCACTGGCATGTAACGGACGCCTGGGGCTTTGTGGCGCTGGGACTGGGTCTGGTGGCGGCGATCTGGTTTTCCAAAGGGGGCAAATGATGGCCATGGTCCCTGGCGAGTACTTCATTGAGGACGGCGAGCATGCGCTGAACCCGGGTCGGCGCACGACCACGCTGGTGGTGCAAAACACCGCCGACCGGCCGATTCAGGTGGGCTCGCACTACCACTTTGCCGAAACCAATGCGGCGCTGGGCTTTGACCGGGCCGCTGCGCGCGGCATGCGGCTGAACATCGCGTCGGGTACCGCCGTGCGCTTTGAGCCGGGCCAGCAACGCACCGTGGAGCTGGTGGACTACGCCGGCGAGCGCCAGGTCTACGGCTTTCGCGGGCTGGTTCAGGGCGCGCTTTAAACCATTGCACCGGGCCGCCAACGCGCCGGTTTTTCATCTGCATTCAGATTTTTTCGAGACACTGCCATGGCAACCATTGGACGACGCGCTTACGCTGAAATGTTCGGCCCCACGGTCGGCGACCGCTTGCGACTGGCCGACACCGATCTGACGATCGAGGTCGAGGCTGACTACACGCTGCGCGCCGGCGGCTACGGCGAAGAAGTCAAGTTTGGCGGCGGCAAGACCATCCGCGACGGCATGGCGCAGTCGCAGGCCACGCGCGCGCAAGGCGCTGTCGACACCGTCATGACCAACGCGCTGATCATGGACCACTGGGGCATCGTCAAGGCCGACATCGGTTTGAAAGACGGCCGCATCGCCGGCATCGGCAAAGCCGGCAACCCGGACGTGCAGCCGGGCGTGGACATCATCATCGGCCCCGGGACAGAGATCATCAGCTGCGAAGGCATGATCGTCACCGCCGGCGGCATTGACTCGCACATTCACTTCATCTGCCCGCAACAGATCGAAGAAGCGCTGACCTCCGGCGTGACCACCATGCTCGGCGGCGGTACCGGCCCGGCCACCGGTACCTTTGCCACCACCTGCACGCCCGGGCCATGGAACATGGAACGCATGCTGCAATCGGCCGACGCCTTTGCGATGAACCTGGGTTTTCTGGGCAAGGGCAACGCCAGCCTGCCCGCCGCGCTGCACGAGCAAGTCAATGCCGGTGCCATCGGCATGAAATTGCACGAAGACTGGGGCACCACGCCGGCGGCCATCAGCAACTGCCTGGATGTGGCCGAAGACACCGACGTGCAAGTCGCCATCCACTCCGACACACTCAATGAATCAGGCTTTGTCGAAAACACGATAGAGGCCACCAAGGGCCGCGGCCTGTGCGCCTTTCACACCGAAGGCGCGGGCGGCGGTCATGCGCCGGACATCCTGCGCGTGGTGGGCGAAGCCAACTTCCTGCCCTCGTCCACCAACCCGACCATGCCCTACACCGTCAACACGCTCGACGAGCACGTGGACATGCTGATGGTCTGTCACCACCTGGACCCGTCGATTGCCGAAGACCTGGCTTTTGCCGAAAGCCGCATCCGCAAGGAAACCATTGCGGCCGAAGACATCCTGCACGACATGGGCGCCATCTCCATGATGAGCAGCGACAGCCAGGCCATGGGCCGTGTGGGGGAAGTCATCATCCGCACCTGGCAAAACGCCCACAAGATGAAGCAGCAGCGCGGCCACCTCATGCCCCCTCCCCCGAGGGGGGAGGGCGGGGGTGGGGGCTCTTCGGTTGAGCAGCATACCCGCAACGACAACTTCCGCGCCAAGCGCTACATCAGCAAGTACACCATCAACCCGGCGATTGCCCACGGCATTTCGCATGAAGTAGGCTCTATCGAGCTGGGCAAGTGGGCTGATCTGGTGGTCTGGCGGCCGGCGTTTTTCGGCATCAAGCCATCCATCATCCTCAAAGGCGGCTTCATCGCCCTGGCCGCCATGGGCGACCCGAACGCCTCCATCCCGACGCCGCAACCGGTGCATTACCGGCCCATGTTCGGCGGCTTTGGCGGCGCGGTGGCCCGTGGCTCGCTGACCTTCGTGTCGCAAGCGGCGCAAGCGGCCGGGGTCAAGGAGCGCTTTGGCCTGGCCAAAAACGTCAGCGCCGTGAAAAACATACGCGGCGTGCGCAAGCAACACATGATTCACAACGCCTACCTGCCACGCATGGAGATCGACCCGCAAACCTACCTGGTGCGCGCCGACGGTCAGCTGCTGACCTGTGAGCCGGCCAGCAGCTTGCCGATGACGCAGCGCTACTTCTTGTTTTGAAGTCCATGGACATCCGGGTGGACGATTTGCGAGGCCAGGCCATCAAGGCCTTGCTCCAAATTCATCTGGATGACATGCACGAACACTCGCCGCCCGAGAGTGTGCATGCGCTCGACCTGAAAGCCCTGCGCCATCCGTCCATTACTTTCTGGACGGCCTGGGAGGGTCATGAACTGCTAGGCTGCGGCGCGCTCAAGCAACTCAGCCCGGACCATGCTGAACTCAAATCCATGCGTACGGCACGGGCCCATGTGCGCAAGGGTACAGCCCGCGCACTGCTGCGCCATATCGAGTCGGTGGCAAAAGCGAGAGGCGTGCACCGAATCAGCCTTGAGACTGGGACTCCGGCGGCATTTGCCGCCGCCCGAAATCTGTACGTCAGCGAAGGATTCGTGGAATGCGGTCCGTTCGGCGACTATGGCCTGGATCCCTTCAGCCTGTTCATGACCAAACTGCTTGCAGACGGGCCGCAGGCGCCGTGACGGCGTGCGACCCTCTTGTCTCAAAAGGCGCTATCTTGTGGAGCAGCGTCGCCGTCCGCAGTTTTTACGGGAGAAACCGGCGGTTCGGACGGATTGGATTGCAGTGCGAAACCGTGCGGCGTCGGGATCAGATGGATCTCGTCTCCCAATCCGACCTTCAGACGAGCGCACAACGCTTCAGAGAAAATGATCCCGAGGCCTTCACCCACTTCAATCAATTCCAGACGCTGCATGCCAGTTCCCCTGTAATCACCACACTATAGCCATGCTCCAAGTCTCCAAATGCATCAGCCAAGGCGCCGGCCTGGCCCCCGTGTTGCTCAAACGCGCCGCCACTGTCGAGCTCGACTGGGACGTGCGCCAGAAAAGCCGCTTTGACACCACCGACTCGCTGGGCCGGCATCTGGGTGTTTTCTTACCGCGTGGCACGCTGCTGCGCGGCGGTGATGTGCTGGTGGCCGAAGACGGCTCCATGGTCCGGGTGCTGGCCGCGCCGCAAGCGGTGCTGCGCATCACGGCTTGCCCCTCGCATGGATCGCCCTTTGACCTGACGCGCGCGGCCTACCACCTGGGCAACCGCCATGTGCCGATCGAGCTCAAGCCCGACCACCTGAAGATTGAACCCGACCATGTGCTGGCCGACCTGCTGCGCGCCATGCACCTGATCGTCCTTGCGGTCGATGAAGCCTTTGAACCCGAGGGCGGCGCCTACAGCGCAGCCACGCACGCCGGCCATCAGCATGGCGGCCACGCGCATGGCGACCACAGCGACCACACTGACCACAACCACGCAGAGGAATCTGCTCACAGCCACGCCAAGGCGCCGGCTGCCGCGCATGTGCACGGCCCCAACTGCGGACATGACCACGGGCATGACCACAGCCACGATCACGGGCACAGCCATGACCACGCAGCGCCAGCGACAGGGTCAGTACCCGTGTCCGTTCCGGTGCAGTTTCACGCCCAGCGTCCACCCAAGACCTGAGGCGCTCGGCCCATGCCCACCCAAGCCCCTGCACCAGCCGGCGCCTTGCCCGCGGCCAGCCTGCTCCAGCTCATCTGGCTGGCCTCGCCGGCCCTGCCGGTCGGCGGTTTTTCCTATTCCGAAGGGCTGGAGGCGTCGGTCGAGTGGGCCGGCGTCAACACTGAAGCCAGCGCGGCCGACTGGCTCAGTGCACAGCTGCAGCTGAGTCTGGCGCGCGGCGACTTGCCCGTGATCGCTGGCGCCATTGCCGCCTGGCGCAGCGCCGACTTGCAGCGTGTGCGCGAACTCAACGACTGGATCTTGCAGACCCGCGAAACCAGCGAGCAGCGCCAGCAAACCGAGCAGATGGGCAAGTCCCTGCTTGAATGGCTGCGCAACCACGAGGGCACCAACACAGCCCACATCGCCGCCTGCGCCGCACTGCCGCCCACCTACCCGGTTGCTTTTGCACTGGCCGCCTCACCGACCGCCGCCAGCCTGCGCGATTGCCTGCTGGCCTATGCTTTTGGCTGGGCAGAAAACATGATGCAGGCCGCGCTCAAGTCGGTGCCGCTGGGCCAAAGCGCCGGGCAACGCCTGCTGGCCCGGCTCAGCCGCGAGATTCCGCCAGCGGTCGAAGCCGCGCTGGTCATTCCTGACGCTGACCGGCAGGCCTTTTCGCCCATGCTGGCGATCCTGTCGGCCCGCCAC